>NZ_JAPYVU010000084.1 GCF_028276765.1 Sulfurihydrogenibium sp. | reverse complement strand
ATTGTAAAATAAAGATTAGAGTTTTGCATTTTTACCTCCTTGGTGGAATTTTTGCTATTACAATTTTAACTGCCACCAAGGAGTTTTTTTAGATGTTTTATTTATATTTGAATTTCTCACCCAAAGTTTTAAAATATAATTATAAATCAATTAATTAAGTAGAGGTGAAGATATGGAGCTTACAAGAGAAGAAATAGAAAAATTAATAAAAGAAGGGAAAGATTTAGACTTTTCTTTTATGGATTTAGAAGGAATTGACCTGTCTGGATTAGACTTATCAAACGCAACTTTTACCGGTGCAAATTTGAAGAATGCAAATTTAGAGGGTGCAAATTTAGAGGGTGCTTTTATTGCTGATGCGAATTTTGAAAATGCAAACTTGAAAGACGCAAACTTACACAAAGCAGTTTTACAAAGAGTAAATTTAAGAAATGCAAATTTCGAAAATGCTAACTTATTTAGAACAGCTATTTTAGTAAGTGATGTATCTAAAGGTAATTTTAAAAATGCCAATATGCTAAACGTTAGACTTGAAGATTGCAAATTTACAGAAGCTGTGTTTGATTATGTAGATATGAGACACTCTAATGTAAGAGGTTCAGATTTTCAAAAAGCTTCTTTTGTAATGACAAAATTTAGCTATAGTGATTTTAGAAAAACTAAATTAGCCGGTGCTTGGTTTGAAAACGTTGAAGCGGAAGAGGTTTTAGTTTATGGCAGAAAGCCATGGCTTGAAGGTTCAAAAGCAGAAATTAATTATTCAAAAATACTTCCAAGCAACTTTGATGATTAATAGATGAGAAAAATTCCTAAAGCTTTAACAATTGCTGGCTCTGATAGTGGCGGTGGTGCAGGCATTCAAGCAGATTTAAAGACTATGACATCTTTGGGCGTATATGGAATGTCTGCTATTACGTCCATCACAGTTCAAAACACTGTTGGTGTTTTTGGTGTGTATGATCTGCCGCCACAAGTAGTATACGACCAAATAAAAGTAGTTGTAGAAGATATTGGCATTGATTCTGCAAAAACCGGAATGCTATCAAATGCTGGTATAGTTGAAGCGGTAGCAAAAGCTGTAAAAGATTTTAAAATTCCAAATTTAGTGGTTGACACCGTGATGAGGTCTAAGTCTGGAGACCCATTGTTAAAAGTTGCCGATGAACAGGCTTTAAAAGAAAAAATAATCCCGTTATCAGTTTTAATCACTCCAAACATTCCTGAAGCTGAAAGCTTAACAGGATTTAAAATAAAATCCTTAGAAGATGTAGAAAAAGCTTGTAAAAAACTATACTTAGATGGTGCTAATGCAGTACTTTTAAAAGGTGGTCATGGTGAGGGTGATAAAGTAATTGATGTGTTTTATGATGGAAGCAGGTTTGAGTATCTTATATCAGAAAGAATTAACACAAAAAATACACATGGCACAGGCTGCACTTTATCTGCTGCAATCTCTTCATACCTTGCAAAAGGATACAGTCTTTTAGATGCTGTAAAGAATGCTAAGGACTATGTCCATAATGCAATTAAACACTCGTTAGATATTGGTCATGGACATGGACCTTTAAATCATATGTGGCAGTTTTATAAAGATTTTTGAAAGTTTTTTCAAACATAAATATCAATATGTCCATCTTCTGTCTTCTCTTGCTCAGGCTTTTGGATAGGGAGCATTTCTTCTTTTACTTTCCTTTTCCTTTTCTTAATAAACTCTTTTTTTGAATCAACATCACTTATAGGCTTGATTTCGTAAACTTTTTCTATGTTGAAATCATCCATGATTAAATCCTAAGGTTTTTAACTGCTTATAAATTTAACTTAAAAATTTATTATTTCAATATTTTTGAAAGGGTGTTTCAAGATTTTTGTAAGCTTGCTTTTTTTGAAGTTGAGATTCTTCGCCGGCTGCAGAATGGCAATATTGACTCAATGTCTCACTTTTCACTTTACATAACCCACACGGTTCAGATGGAACGGTTAAAAAAATTTATAGGAGGTGCAGTATCATGAACTTTATAACCCACACGGTTCAGATGGAACCAAGAACTTATTAAAGCTTTTAATCTTGATAAAGACCTTTATAACCCACACGGTTCAGATGGAACGCAACAGCCTCAGCAGAGTTTAACCTAACTTGATACTTTATAACCCACACGGTTCAGATGGAACTATAGCAATAGACCCTTCATCCCAATACTCAGCAATCTTTATAACCCACACGGTTCAGATGGAACGGGGGTTGACTACCCCCTTGAGGCAATTGGTGAAATTGCTTTATAACCCACACGGTTCAGATGGAACTTTGATAACATAGCAACGCCTCCTAAAAGAAGTACCCCTTTATAACCCACACGGTTCAGATGGAACTGAAGAATGTATTAAGAAAAGTGCTAGAATTTTACACTTTATAACCCACACGGTTCAGATGGAACCAAATATGGAATTACTTTAAGATAGCTATTCAGGATTCTTTATAACCCACACGGTTCAGATGGAACAAGGAGGCAATTTATGAAATTCAATTTTGCTG
>NZ_JAPYVU010000083.1 GCF_028276765.1 Sulfurihydrogenibium sp. | reverse complement strand
CAAAACAGCTAAAGCAAGAAGAAAGGTTAATCCAAGCCACAAGCCCACCAAAGCCCGTAGAAGGAGAAAATGGAGAAACTCAAACCTCTCAAGTCCAAACCCTCCCACTGTCAAAAGAAGAAACAAGTGGTCAAACCGCAGAACACCCAGGGCAGGGAGAAAGACTTCTCCAAGCCAAAGAAATTTCCCAAAAGCCTGCAAGTCAAGGGAAAGAAGCAGAAGGTCCAAAGCTGACGGATGAAAACAAAAACGCAGAGGAAATCTTCCTCAGGGAAAGGCTCTCGATCATATCAAACATAGTCCAAAGGCATATAAACTATCCACCCATAGCCAGAAGGATGGGATGGGAGGGAAGAGTTCTTATCGGTTTTGTTTTGGAACCAAACGGAGATATAAGAGACCTGAAGGTTTTAAAGAGCTGTGGATACGAAGTTTTAGACAAAGAGGCTTTGGACGCAATAAGGAGAAGCTACAAAGATTTTCCCAAACCCCCGGTTAGCGTAGCGGTAAAACTGCCAATTAATTTTAGGCTTGAATAAAGGCAGGGCAAGAGCCCTGCCCAAAGAATTTATTTCACAATATCTATCACATTCCTTCCAACCCTGTCCGCAAGTTCTTTTATTCCACCTTTGAACTGGTATGCGTTGTTAAAGCCAATAGCCCTCAAACCAGTTACTACTGCTGCTGCCCTGTCTCCGGAGTGGCATATTACCACTATTTTCTTGTCTTTAGGTAGTTTGTTTAGGTTTTCTGGTTTAAAAACCTCATGCATGGGAATATTTAGTGTGTTTTTCCAAGTAATTCCCGTGATGCTTTGCTCCTGCGGAGTTCTAACATCAAGGATTACAAAGTCCTCCTTTTTCTTGATCATTTCAAAGAGCTGGTTTGCGTCAATCTGACAAGGTCTTTGCTTTAATACTTCCGGCGTCATCTGGGAGAACATGGCGTCCATCTTTTTAGCAAGCAAGGGGAGAGGTGATGTTTCAAAATTCTAGTTCTTTTATGAGCTTTTCAACTCTTCTCTTTATCTCATCCCTCACCTTTCTGAAGAACTCAAGCTTTTCTTCTTCTGAGCCTTCAACTTTTGCTGGGTCTGGCAATCCCCAATGTTCAGTTTTTGCTCCCGGTACGACTGGACAAGTTTCCGCAGCATCTCCGCATAGAGTAATAACATAATCAACTTCATTGATAGGAATTTCATCAATATGTTTAGAGTACTGCTGTGATATATCAATGCCATCTTCAGCCATTACCTTTATTGCCAATGGATGAACATAGCCTGATGGATTAGAACCTGCTGAGTAGATTTCTACATCTTTTCCATACAGCTTAGCAAAGTATTTTCCATACCCTTCTGCCATTTGAGACCTTGCAGAGTTTCCTGTGCAGATAAAAGCTATCTTTTTCATCTTAAATCCTCCCAAATACAATATTAAATAAATATCCGGCTATAATGATTGATACAGAAACAATGCCTGCAAATATAGCAATAAGTTTTGGCTTCATTATCTGTTTTAAGATTACAAATTCTGGAAATGATAAAGCTGTGGTAGCCATCATAAAGGCTAACGCAGTACCTATTGGCACACCTTTATCTATTAGTGCTTGAATAACTGGCAAAATACCGGCAGAGTTAGAATATAAAGGAACACCAATAATTACAGCCAATGGCACAGATAAAAACCCGGCTAAATTCATGATGCTTTTTAATGCTTCTTCTGGTACATATCCATGGATAAAGCTACCTATTCCTATTGCAACGATTATGTAAATTGAGATTTTTCTTAGAATATCTTTTACATTATTTTTTGCAAACTCTATTCTTTCTCTAAAAGTCATCGGTTTTTCTTCAGCTTCTCCAAAAGAAAGTTCAAAAACATAATCTTCTACAAGATGTCTTGGGTTTAATTTTTCAATAAAAAACCCGCTTATTATAGCAACTGCCACACCAAACACAACATAAGCCAAGGCAACTTGAAAACCAAAAGATGCAAACAACAACCCAAGTGCAACCTCATTAACCATTGGAGAAGATACTAAAAATGCAAACGCAGCCCCAAGTGGAATCCCTGCTTCTACAAATCCAATGAACATAGGAACAGCAGAACAAGAACAAAAAGGCGTAAAAATCCCAAGAATAGCAGCTAATGGAATTGCAATAGCTTTATGGTTAGATAAAATCTTCCTTGTTTTTTCAAGTGGAAAATAACTTCTGATGAAAGATACTACAAAGATTATTAGTGCTAAAAGTGTAAAGATTTTTAAAGTGTCATAAATAAAAAAGTGTGCTACTTCGTATAATTTATCACTTGGATTTAGATTAAAAATATCTTTTGTAATATAGGTGGCTATGTTGTCGTAAATTTCAAACATCTTAATCACCTGTGATTAATTCTTCGATTGTTTGTGGTGCAGGGATTGGCGTTCCAATATGTTTTACTTTGCCATCAACTACTAAGACAGGTGTTTTCATAGTTTTATATTTAGCCAACTCTCTAACATCTATAATTTTTTCAACCTCTGCTGGAATATTTTTGGATTTTACTATTGTACTTACTACATTATAAAGAAGCTCACAGTTATTGCAGTTAGAAGCACTGATTACTTGAATTTTTTTCATTGTTTCTCCTCCTGATTTATAATACAGCATCCTATTTCTTCTTTATCTAACTT
>NZ_JAPYVU010000082.1 GCF_028276765.1 Sulfurihydrogenibium sp. | reverse complement strand
TTAAAGACGAGCTTACCAAGGAGCTTGCTACAAAGGCTGATATTGATATGGTATATCAAAAATTAGAATTGTTAAAGACCGAGCTTGAAGCTAAGATAGAAATAAGTCATAAAGAGCTTGAAGCTAAGATAGACAAAGAAGTGTTAAAATTGCAGAATGACATACAGAAGCTTGATAAGAAGTTTACGACTATGTTTATAATTTTGGCTTTTTTGATTATTTTCATAAACAAAGATGCAATAGAGCTTATAATTAAGCTGCTGCCGTTTGCGAAATAATTGTTTATCTGTAGTAATAAAAGTTATGCATCGAGCGAGAAATTCGTTATAAGTAGGAGATTCTTCACAACTGCAGAATAATAAGTAAGCTGTTAACATACAAAGTATAAAGGCAATTCGTGAATTACTTCTACTTTCTTTGTCAGGCTGAAAACGTACAACCGAGAGTCTTCTTAAACTCTATGAAAATCACTAATTTCTCGCCAAGGTATCATAGTTATCTATAAATCTAATTTATTTATCCAATAACTGTTGCTAATTTCTTTAATTTTTCAAGTTGGTCTCTAATTTCTGCTGCTTTTTCAAACTCCCAATTTTTAGCATAGTCCCACATCTGCTTTTCAAGCTGTTCAATCTTTTTCATTAAATCTTCTTCTGAGTTTATATCATCCGGTAGCTGGTTGTATATTTCAAGTATTCCAAGCTCTTCTAAGGAGATTAAGTCTTTTACTTCTTTTGACACAGTTTTTGGAATTATTCCATGTTTTTTATTGTACTCTTCTTGAATTTTTCTTCTTCTGTTTGTCTCTTCTATTGTCTCAATCATTGCCGGCGTTAGTTTATCAGCGTATAAAATAGCTTTTCCGTTTACGTTTCTTGCCGCTCTTCCGATGGTTTGAATTAATGCTGTCTTAGACCTTAAAAATCCCTGCTTATCTGCATCAAGCACTGCAACTAAGGATACTTCTGGCATATCAAGACCTTCTCTTAATAAGTTTACACCAACAATCACATCATATTTTCCTTCTCTAAATTCTTTTATTATCTTTACCCTCTCTATCGTGTCTATTTCTGAATGGAGGTATATTGCCTTTATTTCTCTTTCTGTCAGATAATCTGCTAAATGTTCTGCCATTTTTTTGGTTAGTGTGATGACAATTGCTCTTTCGTCCCTTTCTTTGACTTTCCATATTTCATTGATTAAATCATCTATTTGACCTTCGGTTTTTTTGACTTCTATTATTGGGTCAAGCAAGCCTGTTGGTCTGATTATCTGCTCAACTATTACACCTTTTGACCTTTTGATTTCCCAATCTGCCGGCGTTGCAGATACGTAAATTGCTTTTTGTATTTTTTGTACAAATTCTTCAAACTTTAAAGGTCTGTTATCGTAGGCTGATTTCATTCTCCAACCATATTTAACAAGGTTTTCTTTTCTTGAAAAGTCTCCGTTATACATTGCTTTTATCTGCGGAATTGTAACGTGAGACTCATCTACTATAAGTAAAAAATCTTCCGGAAAGTAATCAATGAGAGTATAAGGTGGTTCTCCTGGCTTTCTGCCATCGAAGTATCTTGAATAGTTTTCTATTCCTTTACACGTTCCAAGCTCAAGCATCATTTCTATATCGTAATTTGTCCTTTGCCAAAGCCTGTTTGCTTCTATCTCTTTTCCTGCTCTTCTAAACTCTTCTACTTCTATCTCTAAATCTTTTTGTATCTGTTTTATAGCCTCTAACATATCAGGTCTTGGTATAACATAGTGACTTGCCGGAAAGATAACAGTTCTATCAAGTTTTCTTTTTACATCTCTATTAAAAATATCTATTTCTAATATACTTTCTATTTCATCACCAAAAAATTCAACTCTTACGATAATGTCTTCTGTGTATGCCGGTAAGATTTCAACTGTATCACCTTTTACTTTAAACGTTCCTCTTTTTAATGAAAAGTCATCCCTCTGATATTGAAGTTCTACCAATTTTCTTAAAAGTGTTTGTCTGTCTATTTCCATCCCAACGTAAAGTTGCAATCTTAACTTTTCATAAAATTCTGGCGTTCCAAGTCCGTATATGCAGGATACAGAAGCTACTACAATCGTATCCGGTCTTTCTATCAGACTTCTTGTTGCTGAGTGTCTTAGCCTGTCTATTGCATCGTTGATTGCACTGTCTTTTTCTATATAAAGGTCTTTTTGTGGAATGTAGGCTTCCGGTTGGTAATAATCGTAGTAAGACACAAAGTATTCAACAGCATTATCAGGAAACAGCTCTTTTATTTCTCTGTAAAGCTGTGCTGCTAAGGTTTTGTTATGAGATAGTATCAAGGTTGGTCTTCCGTATTTTTCAATAAGGTTGGCTATGGTAAAGGTCTTACCTGTTCCTGTTGCACCAAGCAAGACCTGCTCGTTTACACCTGAAATAAGATTTTCATAAAGCTGTTTTATAGCTTTTGGCTGGTCTCCGGTAGGCTTAAAGTTTGATTTTAGATTGAATATTTTTTTACTCATAAAAATAATTTATACTAATTTTGGATTAATTCAAATTTTGGATACGTTGGGCGATAAATTTAATAAAAATCATGAGATTCTTCGCTTCGCTCAGAATGACAAATAAGGTAATTGTTAACATGCTTTCACTTTTTCTGTCATCGTATATTAAATATACCAAAAATTTTTAAACTTTAAGAGAATAAGTTTTACTAATAATTACAGACATGAGAGAAAAAAGGAAGGACAGATCAAGTTTCTGTCATTGGTCTTTTAAGACCGCTCAGAATGTTTTAGACTGTCCTTCCTACAACTTCCTAAAGCCTGAATCAGAACATTAGGCTTTTAAGCCTGTATTGATTACGATGATAGGTTATCAGGAAGTTTCTCCCATGTCAAGTATTTTATGAAAGGA
>NZ_JAPYVU010000081.1 GCF_028276765.1 Sulfurihydrogenibium sp. | reverse complement strand
AAACACCTTCATGCTAAAATTGACTTTGTTAATATAAAAAAACTTGACAAAGGATTACTAAAGTATTATCATATTAATACATCAAAAATCTTGGAGGTTTTAAAATGGGAAAAGTAATAGGAATAGACCTTGGAACGACTAACTCTGTTGTTTCTGTAGTTATTGGTGGCGAACCAGTTGTTATTGCAAACCAAGAAGGATTTAGAACAACTCCATCTATTGTATCTTGGACAAAAGAGGGAGAGATTTTAGTAGGAGAGCCTGCAAAAAGAAGAGCGGTATTAGACCCAGAAAACACAATTTATGAGTCTAAAAGATTCATTGGAAGAAAGTATAATGAAGTATTAAATGAAATAAAAAACGTTCCTTATAAAGTAGTTGCAGATGATAAAGGTGATGCTGCGTTTAACGTTCCTAATGCTGGTAGAATAGTAAGACCTGAAGAAGTAGGAGCACAGATTCTCAAAAAATTAAAAGAGGCGGCTGAGGCATATCTTGGAGAAAAAGTAACAGAAGCTGTAATCACAGTACCTGCCTACTTTAACGAAAGACAAAGACAGGCAACAAAAGACGCAGGTAAAATTGCTGGATTGGAAGTTAAAAGAATCATCAACGAGCCAACAGCAGCGGCACTTGCTTATGGTCTTGATAAAAAATCAGATATCAAAATTCTTGTTTATGACTTTGGTGGTGGTACATTTGACGTTTCTATTCTTGAAGGTGGAGATGGTGTTATTGAAGTAAAAGCATCAGATGGCGATACTCACCTTGGTGGTTCTGACATTGATGCGAGAATCATAAACTGGTTAGTAGACGAATTTAAAAAAGAGTATGGTATTGATTTAAGAAATGATAAAACAGCATTCCAAAGATTAAAAGAAGCAGCTGAACAGGCTAAGAAAGAGCTATCTTTCAAAATGGAAACAGAAATCAACTTACCATTTATTACAATAGACCCAAACAACAACCAACCTTTACACTTACAAAAGAAGCTAACAAGAGCAAGACTTGAAGAAATGATAAAAGACCTTATCGATAGAACTATGGAAATTGTAAAAAGAACCCTTGAAGCAGCAAAATTAACTCCATCAGATATAGATGAAGTTGTATTGGTTGGTGGTTCAACAAGAATACCATTGGTACAACAAAAGATTAGAGAATTCTTTGGAAAAGAGCCAAACAAATCGGTTAACCCTGATGAAGTTGTTGCAGTAGGTGCATCAATCCAAGGTGCAGTATTATCCGGAGAAGTTAAAGATGTATTATTAATTGACGTAACACCACTATCTCTTGGTATAGAAACACTTGGTGGTGTAATGACAGTTTTAATACCAAGAAATACTCCTATACCAACTAAAAAATGTGAAATGTTTACAACAGCAGTTGATAACCAAACAACTGTTGAAATTGCAGTATATCAAGGTGAAAGAAGCATTGCCAAAGAAAATAAATTGCTTGGTAGCTTTAGATTAACTGATATTCCTCCAGCACCAAGAGGCGTTCCTCAAATAGAAGTGTGCTTTGATATAGACGCAGATGGTATACTACATGTTACAGCTACAGATAAGGCAACAGGTAGAGCACAATCTATAACAGTTACACCATCAAGCGGATTAACTAAGGAAGATATTGAAAAACTTATCGAAGAAGCTAAAAAACATGAAGAGGAAGACAAGAAGTTTAAAGAAACAATTGAATTAAGAAACCAACTTGATGCTTTAGTATACAGCTTTGAAAAGGCGTTTAATGAAAACAAAGCTAAATTTACACCAGAAGAAATCTCAGAAGCAGAAAATGTAATAGCTGAGGCTAAAAAAGCTATTGAATCTAACGATAAAGCACAAATTCAAACTGCATTAGATAAATTACAAAATGTTGCTAACAGATTTGCACAAAAACTTTACAGACAAGGTGGCAATGAATCTGGCGGAGATGTAATAAATCCGGAAGTTCATTAATAACTAATAGAGAAAAAACTTTTATAAATATGACCGGGGTGGGTTGAAAAATACCTACCTCGGTTTTATTATTTATATAGCATTTTAGAAATAGAGGGGGTTAAAGAATGGCAAATCAGCTGAAAACAGTTTTACTTTTAGGAGTATTGACAGGTTTATTTCTTGCCATCGGTCATTTAGTAGCCGGAAAGCAAGGTATGATAATTGCGTTTGTAGTAGCTTTATTTATGAACTTTTTCAGCTATTTCTTTTCTGATAAAGTAGCTTTGGCTATGTATGGAGCAAGAGAGATTCCTTATGAAGAAGCACCTTGGCTTCACGAAATGGTAGAAGATTTAGCAAGGAGAGCCGGCATTCCAAAGCCAAAAATCTATTTAGCACCTATAGCTGTTCCAAATGCTTTTGCAACAGGAAGAGACCCTAACCATGCAGCTGTAGCTGTAACTTCCGGTATTTTACAAATTTTAAACAAGGATGAACTAAGAGGTGTTTTAGCTCACGAGCTTGGACACATTAAAAATAGAGATATACTTATTTCTTCAATAGCTGCAACTATTGGTGGAGCAATCTCTATGCTTGCCAATGTAGCTTATTTCAGTACATTCTTCGGTGGAAATAACAATGATGAAGAAAATAGCAATCCTATTGCATCAATAATAGGCTCTATAATCTTATTTATAGTTGCTCCTTTGGCAGCAACTTTAATACAAATGGCAATATCTCGTTCAAGAGAATTTTTAGCAGATGAAGCAGGAGCAAAAATCTCAGGATGTCCTTTATGTTTAGCTAATGCTTTAAGAAGGTTAGAAGAAATAGCACATAATCCACAGATACAAGAGATAGCATCACAAGAAATCAATCCAGGAACCGCTCATATGATGATTGTCAATCCACTTAGTGGCGATTTTATAATGAAATTATTTTCAACACATCCACCAACAGAAGAAAGAATTAGAAGATTAGAAGAGCTTGCAAGAAAAAT
>NZ_JAPYVU010000080.1 GCF_028276765.1 Sulfurihydrogenibium sp. | reverse complement strand
AATACAGGCTTAAAAGCCTAATGTTCTGATTCAGGCTTTAGGAAGTTGTAGGAAGGACAGTCTAAAACATTCTGAGCGGTCTTAAAAGACCAATGACAGAAACTTGATCTGTCCTTCCTTTTTTCTCCCATGTCTGTAATTATTATAAAACTTATTCTCTTATAGTTTAAAAATTTTTGGTATACTTAATATACGATGACAAAAAAGCAAAAATTTTAGAACACAATCCCACGAGAGAGATTAAATAAAAGCGAGAGAAGGATTAAGTGAATAAGTTTTTTCAAACACTCTTTAAAAAATCTATATTGATAGTCTTTTCTCCAACTTTTTCAAACAGTACAGTTGCATTTTTTCCAACTATTTTTTTAACAACACCTTTACCAAAAACATCATGTTTAACAAGCATCCCTACTCTTATATCTGAGTCAAAATCAGAATAGGATTTAGATTGAGATTTAATTGTTAGATTATGTCTGTTGCTTACGTTTGGCTGGGTTTTTTGTTTAACCGGTAGTTTTATATGTTCTTTGATATCATCAATAAACTGAGACCTTTTAGTTGGAACGCTTTTATTTCCGTAGCTTTTCCTTTCTTTTGCATAAGTTAGATAAAGTTTATTTTTTGCTCTTGTGATTGCCACATAGAATAATCTTCTTTCTTCTTCAAGTTGGGTTGGGTCGTCAAAGGCTTTTCCGCTTGGGAATATTCCTTCCTCAAGCCCTGCTACAAAAACAGTATCAAACTCTAATCCTTTTGCTCCGTGAACTGTCATTATTTTTGCTTTATTTTGATTGTCTATCGCATCTTGTGCTTGCATTAAAGCTGATTCTTCAAAAAACTGGTCTAAGGTTTTTCCTTCTTTTTCTGCCTCTTCCAATGCAACTATCAACTCGTTTATGTTTTCTACTCTGTCTTCCCAATCTTTTTCATATTCTTTTTGTAAATATTCTTGATATCCTATCCTTTCTACTATTTCTTTTGCTGTTTTTGAAGGACTGAATTTAGCATTTTCTAATACATACTCCATAAGCTCTAAATATTCTTGTAATTTTATCTTTACAGATTTATTGAATCTTTCATAACTGTCTTTTAAGGCTTGAATCCAATCTGTTTTAAAATTAGATTTGATATATTCAAGACCTTTGTCTCCAACGCCTCTTGGTGGAACCGTTAATGACCTTTCAAAGCTTGCATAGTCTTTTGGATTTACTGCAAGTTTTAAGTAAGCTAAAATATCTTTTACTTCTGCTCTTTCGAAGAATTTAAGCCCACCAATGACCTGATAAGGAATTCCATTACTGATAAAAGCTTCTTCAATATTTCTGGTTAAAAATGTCATTCTTACAAGAACAGCAAAATCACCGTAAGAACCATCCTGTGCAAGTTGCTTTATTTTACTTGCTATAAATCTTGCCTCTTCTTTCTCGTTTTCTAATGGGACTAAAAATATGTCCTCTCCTTCCTCCTTATCAGTCCAAAGGGTTAAAACTTTTCCTTTCCATTTTCCTTTTGATTTTGAAATAACTGCATTTGCACAATCAAGTATCTTTTTTGTGCTTCTGTAATTTCTTTCTAATTTAACTATCTTTGTACCGGGAAAATCTTTTTCAAAATCTAAAATGTTTTCCGGATGTGCTCCTCTCCATGTGTATATACATTGAGCAGGGTCTCCAACAACTGTTATAGTGTGCTTATCTCCAACAAGAAGTTTTAAAAGTTTATGCTGAATTCTGTTTGTGTCTTGATACTCATCTACAAGGATGTAATCAAACTTATTTCTCCATTTTTCTAAAACTTCTGGATGATTAGACAGGATTTTGACTGTTTTGATAAGTAAATCATCAAAATCAAAAGCATTACTGTTTTTAAGCTCTTCTTCGTATTTCTCAAAAATGGTTTTTATATAACTGTTTGAAATGCTATAAATTTCAAGTTGGTCTTCTGGATTATCATCTTGTTTTATTTTTGAAATGACATCCTTTATTTTGTCTGGTTTAAATTTTTCTTCATTTAAATTTAAATCTTTTAAGACTTTTTTGATTAATTTTTTACTGTCTTCTTCATCGTAGATGACAAAATTTCTATCATAACCTATGTTTTCTGCTTCCATTCTTAAAAATTTTGCTGCAAAGCTATGAAAAGTCATCACCCATTGAGGCTTTTCTCCGATAGCTTTTTCAATTCTTTCCTTCATCTCTTCAGCTGCTTTATTTGTAAATGTAATAGCAAGAATTCTGTTTAGCGGAATGCCGTAATGTTTGACTAAATACATGATTTTATGGGTGATAACTTTGGTTTTTCCTGAACCTGCTCCGGCTAAGACCAATAAAGGAGAGTCAAAATGTAAAACAGCTTCTTTCTGTCTTTCGTTTAAGCCTGAAAGGATAGGGTCGTTTAACAAATTCTGTTCCTCTCTTTTCCTCTTAAAAAGCTTTCTATATTGAGATATATTTCTTTAACAAGCTTATTTCTTGCTTCTATGCTTGTCCATGCTATGTGTGGAGTTATAAATAGTCTATCTTTATTTTTTATATGAAGTAATGGATTGTTTGGGTCTATTGGCTCTTTTTCAAGGACATCTAAGCCTGCTGCTGCGATTAAACCTTCATCTAAAGCTTTTGCTAAATCCGCTTCGTTAACAATTCCACCCCTTCCAAGATTAAGCAAAATTGCAGATTTTTTCATCAGTTTTAGCTTTTCATACGTGATTAAATTTTTAGTATTTTGATTTAAAGGTGCATGAATTGAAACTATGTCAGATGTTGATAAGAGCTCATCTAAGCCTTTATGTGTATAGTTTGGATTAAAATTTTTTCCTGAAGTAGAGTAATAAATTACATCACATCCAAAGCTTTCTGCTACCTGTGCAACCTTTTGCCCAATGGTTCCAAGTCCTATTATGCCCCAAACTTTACCGCTTATTTCCCAAAATGGTCTGCCAAGATGTGTAAAAATAGGGCTTTTAGCATACTCTCCTGATTTAACATAATCATCGTAATATCTAAGACTTTCTAAAAGATAAAAGAGCATTGCAAAAGTATGCTGAACAACGCTGTTAGTTGAGTATCCCGACACATTAGTAACAGCAATTCCTTTTTGCTTTGCATAATCTATATCTACGTTGTTATATCCGGTTGCAGCAACGCATATTAATTTAAGATAAGGTGCATTATCCATAACTTCTTTATCAATGATTACTTTGTTAGTAATGATTATTGTCTTATCTTTTATTCTTTCTATAGCTTCCTGCTTAGAGTTTGTAGTTTGATATATTTCAAGATATCCAAAATCTCTAAAAATATCTAAATTAACATCATCACCAAGGGTTGCAGCATCGAGTATTGCAAGCTTCATTTTATTCCTCTCAAATTAATACTTAAATAATAAATTAAATGTATCGGGTGAGAAATTCAATAAAAGCATGAGACTCTTCGCCGGCTGCAGAATGACATCTAACGTTTATCCTTTCTCTAATTAAACTTTAAATAAATAACG
>NZ_JAPYVU010000079.1 GCF_028276765.1 Sulfurihydrogenibium sp. | reverse complement strand
GAACGGTCTTAAAAGACCAATGACAGAAACTTGATCTGTCCTTCCTTTTTTCTCCCATGTCTGTAATTATTATAAAACTTATTCTCTTAAAGTTTAAAAATTTTTGGTATACTTAATATACGATGACGGATAAGGGTAAACTTGTAAAAATTTTGGAAAACTCTCCATTTTGAATTGACATTTTTAAATTCAAACATTATTATTAGAAAGAAAAATAAAAACAGGAGATAAAAATGAAAGACATAGAAAGAGAAAAAATAATTAATTATTTCAACTACAATATAGCCTTAGAGCATAGCGCAATCATTCAGTATTTATTTCATGCCTACACAATTGGAGAAGCTGAAACAGAAAACGAAATTGAAGAAATAGCAAGAGAAGAGATGAGGCATCTAAGAATGTTTGCCCATAAAGTTGTTGAACTTGGCGGAGACCCTGCAATTTCTGAAAGAGCATCTGTATTCTTACATGCTCCAACCTTAGAAGAATTAATGCAGCTTAACATTGATGCAGAACTAATGGCTATTAAAGAATATTCAAACCAGTTAAATGATATAAATGATGAATCGTGTAAAAGAATTCTTTCAAGAGTCATAAATGATGAGACAGCCCATAGCCAGATATTTATGAAAATGAAAGAGAATTTAAAACAATTAATCAAAACATCTTCTTCACAAGCCGAGCAAGAAAGAATGGAAATAGCACAGTTATTAAATACTGTACTACAAAAACAATACAAAAAGATTTTAGAAGAGCTTTACCAATCATTCATAACAAGATTTAAGAATCCCCATTTAAGCAACGAATTAGAACAAAAAGCAATAGATAAAATGAAACACTTTGGCTGGATAGCTGAAGAGCTAACAGAGAATGGAATAGAAATTGACGTATCTTTACCAAAAGTTGAAAAGATTAATCAAATCAATCAAATAGTAGAGTACAATGCACAAGAAGAAGATATATCTTCACAAGAGTTTAAAGAACTTTCAGAAAAAACCGAAGAAGAAAGTTTAAAATGGATTTTAGAAAGGATCTCAAAAAGAGAAATACATTACAAAGATTTAAAAGAATTCTTAGAAAGAAGCGACCTTACAGAAAAAGAACATTCTAAGATAATATCAGCTTTTACTGTTGGCAGTTTATTTAAAAAAGGAGCTAAATAGCAGCTCCTTTTAGCACATTTTCACATTCACAATTAAATCTTTCTGGAAGGTTTTCTATAAAATTTAACACGACAGTTTTTATCTGCTCATTTTTTTCTTTCATCATTTCCACAACTTCGTCAGATGTTAATCTATTTTGTGATATACCTGCTGCAAGGTTCGTCACAACGCTGATAGAAGCAAAATGCATTTTTAACTCTCTTGCAAGAACAATCTCCGGCACAAGGGTCATCCCAACTATATCAGCACCAATTAATTTTAAAAATTTTATTTCAGCTGATGTTTCAAGTCTTGGTCCTTCCGTGGCTGCATAAACACCTTTTTGATGAAAAGGAAAGTTATTTTTATCGCACACTTTTATTAAAACATCTCTCATTTCCGGGCAAAAAGGGTCTGTTACATCTATATGAACAACTCTTTTACTGTTTAAAAATTCAAAAACTTCGTCCTTTATTTCAGTATCGTCATTTTTTGAGTAAATACCTTCATAAAAAGTTTGAACTCTTGACTTAGTAAAGTCAATAAATTGGTCAGATATTACAAAATCCCCGGGGTTTAAATTAGGATTAATTCCACCAACCGCAGAGATGGATAAAATTTTATCCACTCCCAGCTTTCTAAACCCCCATATATTAGCTCTAAAATTTATCAATTGGGGTGGATATTTATGACCTTTTCCATGTCTTGGCAAAAAAACTATTTTTCTACCCTTGTATTGAGTAATGATATATTTATCTGATGGTTCTCCAAAAGGCGTTTTTATTGCTATCTCATCTAAGATTTCAATTCCATCAATTTGGTAAAGTCCGCTACCACCTATTACCCCTAACATAAAAACTCCTTATTTAGACTCGTAAAATAGATATCTGCCACAGTTAGGACAAGTAAATAATTTTTCTGACTTTAAAAGTTCTGTAAATATTTTTGGCGGGATTACCATATAACAGCCGGTACATACTTGGTCTTCAACTATCGCTATGACTTTATTTTTTACTCTTTTCTTGATATTCTCGTACTGGTTTAAAGCTTGTGGTTTTATGGTTTTGATTAATTCTTGTCTTTGGTTGATGAGTTTATTAAGCTCTTCTTCTAATTGAGTTTTTTTGGAATTTAGAGCTTTAATTTCATTTTCTAATTCTTTGATTTTTTCTTCTTTAATCCTTTCAAACTCATTAATCTCTTTTGCTAAATTTTCTATCTCTGCCATTAATTGAAGAATTTCATCTTCTAAATGGATGATATTTTCTTCAGCTTGAGCTTTTTCTCTCAGCAGGGCTTTATACTCTTCATTACTTTTTACTTTGTTTAAAGCTATTTCAAGCTTTGCTATTCTGTCTTGAAATGTTTGAATGTCTAATTCTTTTTCTTTTTTTTGAAACTCTAACTCTTTTTTTCTATGGATAAGTTGGTCATGCTTAATTTTCAAAGATTCAATTTCTTTTTGAAGTTTTTCTATTTCTGCCGGAATTTTTTCTAATTCTGAATTTATGTTTTCTATCTGGTTATCAAGTTCTTGGAGGTTTAATAATTTTGATGCTGTAACGCTATCCATTCTTTCTCCGATGTAATTTTAGATTTATGGGCCCGGAGGGACTCGAACCCCCGGCCGGACGGTTATGAGCCGTCTGCTCTAACCAACTGAGCTACGGGCCCCTTTGATTTCGGAATAAATAATATAATACATTTTCTAGGGATTGTCAATTAGATGTATAGGTTATACCGGTTTGGGAAAATTCCGATTTTCTTGAATTCATAATATCACAAAAGTATTGTAAAGGTGATTTTTTGTTCAAACTATGATGAGGTCTTTCTGTGTTATACCATAGCATATATTGCAACATCTTTTTATTAAACTCGTAAATATCTTCTACATAATCTTCATAGTACATCACAAACTCTTCTTGTAATGTCCTTCATTCTCTCTACATATGCTTGTCCTTTTGGATATCTTGGATAGTTAAAATAATGTTTTATATCTTTTTTCTTTAATGCTTTGGTAAACTCACCTAAGAATTCACTTCCGTTATCTGTCTGTATACCTTTTATCTCAAATGGCATTACGTTTATTAATTTCTCTAAAAAGTCTTTTGCATTTTTACTATTTAGCCTGTCATATGCAAAAGTAAAGGACATTCTTGTTTTTACATCTTTGGCTACAAAGATATAAACTTTTCTACCATTTACATATTCATGCTTAGTATCTATTTGTACCAATTCTCCTGGTTTTGTTGGTTTTTTGTCTTTATATCTATCTTTCTTTGTTTTCTTTTTATCTTCTTTCACCATTAGCTTTCCAGTTCTTCCATTGATTGTGATTCTTTGCCTGGCATAATCATGATTTAACTTCCTTTCATCTTTAAGCATCTTTATTATATTTCCTATGGAACTTGCAGATATTGTAGGAATATTGTGCTGCTTACAAAGCTCATCAAGTAAAACCTTTATTTTTTCTTTTCCAAGCTTAGGGTGTTTTTTCCTGATTTCTAAAACTAACTGTTTATGTTTTTCTGTTATTTTTTGTAATTTTTCTAATTTCATTCCTTTTTTTGATACATAACGATTTTTTAAAGATAAAGGATTGTTATTACTGCTTTTATAATTTTTAATCCATCTGTATATGGTAGATTTTGATACACCAAAAGCTTCCACTGCAAGTTTTACTGAGTGTTTTAAAGCAAATTCTACAACTTGTAATCTAAAGATTATTTCTGGATGTTTTTGCATAACATCATCTAATTCTTTTACCTGTTTTAAAAGCTTTCTTTCAAGTGTATTAATTCTCTGAATGTAGGTAGATGTTCCTATTTTCTTTCTCATCTTTATCCTCCAATTTTCATAATTTTAAATTCTTATTGCTTTGTCCAATAATAGAAAATCATAGAATAGTCTATTTTTTTCTGCATACGTTTTATTGCTTTTCTTTAATTAATTATACACTACGCTAATAATTATTCATTGTTAAAAACCTATTAATAAG
>NZ_JAPYVU010000078.1 GCF_028276765.1 Sulfurihydrogenibium sp. | reverse complement strand
CGTTTTACAAGTTGTTTATTATATTCTTTCCAGTCTCTTTTCATAAAAACCTCGCCAATTTTTAAGTTTTTAGGTATAATTTTATATGATATTACAATTAAATTGTAAAAGTTTTTGGACAATATCATATTTTAACATAGAAATACGAAATAACTTTATTGATATATCGGAAAAACTAATTATGATAAAATATTTTGCTATAAAATTGATAAAGGGCATCTTAGGTTGTAAATTAATGATTTTTAATTTAAAAATGAGACCCTTCGGTCTTACGGCCTCAGGATGACAAGGTTGAATGATAAGCACTAGAGAAAAGGTGATCTTATTTGTCATTCTGAGCGAAGCGAAGAATCTCCTACTTTTGTTGAATTTCTAATCCGACGTATTTTGCACGCATAATAAACTTGCGGGAATTTTAGAACACCTCCATGGAGGATTTAATATGAAAAAGGCTTTTCTTTCATTTATTACTTTGATTATTTTCACAATAACATCAAAAGCAGCCGAGGTTACAATTTATGCTGCAGCAGATTTGACATATGCATTTGCAGAGATTAAAAAAGTTTATGAAAATAAATTTCCAAAAGACAAACTTAAAATCATCTACGGCTCATCCGGTAAAGGATACACACAAATAATAAATGGTGCTCCTTACGATATTATTTTTTCTGCTGATATGGGTTATGTTGAAAAGCTAAAACAGCAAGGTTATATAATTTCAGAGGTTAGACCTTATGCTGTTGGAAGATTAGTTTTATGGACGTTAAAAAATAGCGGTATTGATGTTCTAAAAGGAATTAACATAATCTTAGACCCAAGAATAAAGAAAATAGCTATTGCAAATTGGGAGCATGCTCCTTATGGAATTGCAGCAAAAGAGTGTTTAGAACATTACAAACTTTTTGATAAAGTTAAAAATAAGCTTGTTTTAGGAGAAAATATCAGTCAAACAACTCAGTATGTTGAGACAGGCGCCGCCGACGTTGGATTTATAGCATTATCTATTGCTAAAAGTGATAAATTAATAAGAGAAGGAATTTATTATCTGCTGCCAGATACTTGCCATAAACAAATATTGCAAGGAGCAGGAATTTTGAAGAATGCTTCGTCGGATAAAGAAAAATTAGAAGCAGCAAAAAGATTTTTTAATTTTATGAGCACACCGGAAGCAAGGAAGATAATGATAAAGTACGGTTTTGTTTTACCAGGAGAAAAAGATTGAACAGAGTTTTTGGAGAGATTATAAGAATAGATTATAAAGATAATTTCTCTGTTGTTGAAGTAAATACTAAGCTTGGAAATTTGTTTGTGGCAGTATTAGAAACTCCTGAAACAGCAAGCTATCTTAAAGAAAAGAATTATATTAATCTTCTATTTAACCCAGCTGAGCTTTTGCTATTTAAAATAAAAGATGAAAACTTGTTAAACATGTTCGATTGTAAAATCATAGAAATTGAAAAAGGAAAGCTTTTATCAAAGATTTTATTAGAAAAAGATAGTATAAAATTAGAAAGTTTAGTTTTGACTAAACAAGTTGATAAATATGATTTAAAAATAGGAGATAGAGTTTTTTGTCATACAAAACCTACAAGTATATTTTTTGAGGTAGTTTGAAATTTGGATTTTTGGGAGATTATCAAGCAAATAGATTTTGAGCCATTTTATCTAACGTTTAAGCTTGCATCTTTAACGACTGTTATTTTAATTATAATTGGCATTCCGGTAGCATACTTTATAGCATATTCAAAATTTAAGTTTAAATCTTTCTTTGAAGCAGTTATTGCACTGCCTCTTGTGCTACCCCCATCAGTTTTAGGGTTTTATCTTCTATTGATACTAAGCAGAAATGGATTTCTTGGAAGTTTTTGGGAAAAATACTTTGGACATCAGCTTGCTTTTCATTTTGAAGGAATTTTGATAGCTTCAGTAATATTTAGCTTTCCTTTTATGGTTCATCCATTGGTTTCTGGATTCAAAAGCATTGATAAAAGTTTGATAGAAGCATCTTATACTCTTGGAAAATCTAAATTAAAAACGCTTTTTAAAGTTATTCTTCCTAACATAAAGCCGTCAATTTTAAGCGGTATTACTTTATCTTTTGCGCATACTGTCGGTGAGTTTGGGGTTGTTTTAATGGTTGGTGGTAGTATAGACGGAGAGACAAAGGTTGTATCAATTGCAATTTATGACGCAGTAGAAAAGTTAGATTATACATCTGCACATGTTTATTCAGCAATTCTTTTTGGATTTTCTTTTTTTATTTTGCTTGTGGTTTATATGCTTAATAGTTCAAACGGGATAAACGTTAAACGTTAGAAAATCTTTATAACCCACACGGTTAAGATGGAACATCCTGAGGACGTAATTCCGAAGGATCTCATTTTTTAAATTTTATTAAAAACCGCCAATTTCTCACCCAAGGTGTATTTTTTTAAATATTTATTTCTAATTTTTAACTTTTTGCAAGATAAAAGTAATATTTTAGCATAAATCTTAAGGTGATGGTAAGTTTATAATAATATGGGATTCTTTTGGCTGCAAAATATAATGAGTGAACGCGACCCGACTTTTTTATTGAAAATAGTTTATTTCAGCATAACTTTAATTTATATAAAAATGATGATGAGGAATTTAGTCATGCTAACAGTAAGAAAACCAGCTGTTGCGAATATGTTTTATACTGGTGATAAAGAAAGACTTTTATATACAATTAAAAACTATTTGAATAAAGCACCTTTATATGACTATGTTCCTGAGGGGATAGTAGTTCCACATGCAGGATATATGTATTCTGGACCTGTTGCAGCAGTTTCATATAAGCAGCTTTTAAACCTTGACCCGAACAAACATTACAAAATTTTACTGATAGGGCCGTCCCACCATGTATATTTTAATGGAGTTTCTTATGGATTTTATGATTACTGGGAAACCCCCCTTGGAAAAGTAAAAGTTAATAAAGAAGCGATTATTAAATTCTTAAAAGAATATCCGGATTTTCCATTAACATTAAATACTCTTCCACATCAAAGAGAACACTCTTTAGAGGTTCAGGTGCCATTTTTGCAAGTTGTACTAAAGGACTTTGAAATTTTACCATTTGTATATGGAGATATTGATAGCAGTATCGTTGAGAATATTATAGAATACTTTAAAGATAATGATACAGTAGTAGTTATAAGTACAGATTTAAGCCATTACTATCCGGATAATATAGCCAGAGAAATAGATAGATATTGCCATCTTGCGGTTTTGGAATTAAATGAAAATTATCTTAAAAACTGTGAAGCATGTGGAAAAGTTGGTCTTGAAGCGATGATAAAATACGCAAAAAGACATGGATTAAAATCTAAAATACTTGATTATAAAACATCGGGCGATACAGGAGGAGATTATAGCAGTGTTGTCGGGTATGGAAGTTATATCTTCTATAAGTAAAGAAGAAGGCGATTTTTTAGTTAAATTAGCAAGGAAAGCTATTGAGTATTACTTAACATATCGTAAGGTGCTTCCGATTAGACCTGAAGATATTCCTTATGATAATCTAAAAAAACGTGGTGCATCTTTCGTGACTTTAGAAACTAAATATGGAGATTTGAGAGGTTGCATTGGTTCAATCATTCCACACAGACCTTTTTATGAAGATGTAATACACAATGCCATTTCTGCTGCTGTTTCAGACCCAAGGTTTAATCCAGTATCTCCAAACGAGCTTGATTTTATTAAAGTTAAAGTATCTGTTTTAACCTATCCAGAAAAGGTTGAATATGAAGATTGGAGAGATTTACTGTCTAAAATTGAGCCTTTTAAAGATGGATTGATAATTAAATATAAAAATTTTTCAGCAACGTTTTTGCCGGAAGTCTGGGAAAAATTACCATCAAAAGAGGAATTTCTTGCTCATCTGTGTTTAAAAGCCGGACTACCTGCTGATTTTTGGAGAACCGGTCTATTGGAAGTTTTCAAATATAGAACTATAACGTTTAGCGAATGAGAGAGATTGCTTACAGGATAATAAAAAAGTAAACTTTAAAAAATTTAAAACAATCTCTCTAATGTGAGGCTGCTCCAAAAATAAACGTTGTCATTCTGGGACCGGCGAAGAATATCATGTTTTTCTTTCCAAGTCGAAAAATCAAAAAAGAGATTCTTCGGTCTTCGGCCTAAGGAATGACAAGGAAAGATAAATTTACAAAAATTTTGGAACACCCTCATAAAATACTTGGCATGAGAGAAACTTTCTGATAACCTATCATCGTAATCAATACAGGCTTAAAAGCCTAATGTTCTGATTTAGGTTTTAGGAAGTAGAGGAAGGACAGTCTAAAATATCCTACAGCGGTCTTAAAAGACCAATGACAGAAACTTGATCTGTCCTTCCTTTTTCTCTCATGTCTGTAATTATTATAAAACTTATACGTCGGGTGAGAAATTACCTCCATAGTTTACTTTTTCTAAAAAA
>NZ_JAPYVU010000077.1 GCF_028276765.1 Sulfurihydrogenibium sp. | reverse complement strand
GTAAAATAAAGATTAGAGTTTTGCATTTTTACCTCCTTGGTGGAATTTTTGCTATTACAATTTTAACTGCCACCAAGGAGTTTTTTTAGATGTTTTATTTATATTTGAATTTCTCACCCAAAGTATATAAAGTTTATAAAATAGGAAAAAGAAAATATGCTGAATACTGGAAAAGAGGATATGGTAAACTAATCATTTGATGAAAATTTTTGTACTTGACATTTGACATAAAACATTCTGAAGACTTTAGTTTTAAGAATCTTCTCTTTTGAAAAGAAAAATAGAGATTCTTCACCGGCTTCAAAATGACAGGCAAGATTATATCTTAATCAAAACTTTTTTGAAACAACCTAATCTTTTAAATTTCTCACAAGACGTATTTAAGTTATAATTATAAAAACAACTTATAATTGAGGTTTTTGACCATGTACGATTTGATAATCATCGGAACCGGACCGGGGGGTTATGAGGCTATTCTTACAGCACTGAGAAAAAATTTAAACATTGCCGTCGTTGAAAAAGGCAAACTTGGTGGAAACTGTCTTAATAGAGCCTGCATTCCTACGAAATATTTAAGAAGCGGGGCTTATCAGATAGAAAAGTTATCAAAATTAAAAGACTATGGAATAGATATAAAAGATTTTAGTCTTGATTATACAAAAGCTTTTGAAAGCAAAAATTCATCCATCAGCTTTTTAAGAAACTCTTTAGCACAGCTTTTAAAGTCAAAAAAAGTTCCTGTTTATAAAGGCGTTGGAAAAATTGTAGACAAAAACAAAGTTCAGATTATAAAAGAAGATTCAACTACCGAAATAATAGAAGGAAAGAATATTATCATTGCTACTGGTTCTATTCCTGCATCTGTTGGAAATTTAGTGCCGGATGGTAATTATATAATCACTACAGAAGATTACATGGAAAGATTAAGCACACTTCCAAAAAGCATGCTTGTTGTTGGTGGTGGCGTAGCTGGGTGTGAGATTGGATACATTGCAAAAATATACGGCTGTGATGTTTATTTAACAGAGCTTCAAGATAGATTGCTACCATCAAACATAATTTCTCAGGAGATTTCAAAGTATTTATTGAGAAAATTTAAATCTATCGGAATTAAAACTTATTTCCAAACAACAGTTGAAAGCTACCAAATAAAAGATAATTCTATTGATGTCAAACTTTCTAACGGTGAAGTTATAAACGTTGAAAAGATTCTTCTTACAGTTGGAAGAAAGCCAAACACTTTAGATATAGACACCATAGGCATAGAAAAAGACAGTAAAGGATTTATCAAAGTTAATGAATATTTACAGACAAACTATGAAAATATTTACGCTATAGGGGATGTTATAAACTCTCCAATGCTTGCCCATGTTGCCGGATACGAAGCAAAAATAGCTTTACATAACATAACATCCAAAGAAAAAGAATCTCCAAACTATGATTTAGTTCCTTGGGCTATTTTCTCAGCTTACGAGATAGGGCATATTGGCTTAAACGAAGAGCTTGCAAAAGAAAAAGGGGTTGAGCTTATTTCCGGATATTATACATACAGATTTAACGAAAAGGCAGTAGACGAGCTTGAGCCTGATGGCTATGTAAGATTGTATTTTGAAAAAGACTCTAAAATAATTGTTGGAGCGGATGTTGTAGGCAGTGGTGCATCGGAATTAATTCATACAATATCAGCCTTTATCAAAGAAAAGTACACAGCTAAACAAGTTCATGACTTTATTTACTTCCATCCGTCATTAACAGAAATTCTTGCTTATGCTTCCTATGATGTTGCTGTTGGTAAGCTTTTCTAAACAGATTTCTGATATAATCTAATTAGAAAAAAATAAAGGAGGAAAGCTTTGAGAGAGTTTAAGATATTAGATGAATTATATTACACAAAAGAACATATATGGGTAAAGATAGAGAATGATGTTGCAACTATTGGCATTACAGACTATGCACAAAGTCAGCTTGGCGACGTTGTTTTTATTGAGCTGCCGGAAGTAGGAAGAGAGGTTGAATCCGGAGAAGTTATTGCAACGGTAGAATCTATAAAAGCAGTATCTGAAATATACTCACCATTAACAGGAAAAATGATCTCCATAAACGAAGATTTAGCAAATGAGCCATCCCTTCTTAACTCAGACCCGTACGGTGATGGCTGGATATGTGATATCCAGATAAAAGACCTAACAGAAATAGAAGATTTAATGACAGCGGATGATTATAGAGCTTATTTAGAGGCAATTACAGAAGAAGAGGAATGATTATGAATCATTTTATTATTGTAGCAATTGGAGAAGATAAGCCAGGAATAGTCGCAAAAGTTACTGAAATCTTATTTAAAAACGGCTTTAACATTGAAGATTCATCAATGACAAGATTAAACAATGAGTTCACCATAATGCTGATTGTGAAAGGAGATAAAAGCTTAGAACATCTTAAGCAAGAATTCAGCCAGCTTGAAAAAGAAGGCTTAACTATCATCATAAAAGAAGTATCTGAGGTTGTTATAAACAAACCAAGAAAAAAGTTACCAATTTTCAATATAGCAGTCTACGGCTCTGATAAGCCTGGCATAGTTTATAAAGTATCAAAACTACTTGCAGATAAAGGAATAAATATCTCAGATTTAAGAACGGAAAAAGTAAATAGTCTTTATATTATGTTTATAGAATCAGAATTTCCGGAAGAAGTAGATATTTTAGAGTTTAATAGAGAGATAGAAAAGCTAAAACAAGAGTTAGATGTTGACATAGAAATAGAAAACGTAGAAACGGCAGAGTTATAAAGTGGAAAAACTTGAGATTCTTAAATATCCGGATGAAAGATTAAAAAGAAAATCTATCGAAGTTGTAGATTTTGGAAAAGAGTTTAAAGAATTTGTAGAGAAATTAACTTACACAATGTATAATTCACCGGGTGGTGTTGGGATAGCTGCACCACAGGTAAACAATCCTATAAGAACGATAGTCGTGGATACTTCAAAATCTACCCATAAAACAAATAAAGTTTCCCATGGTCTGATGGTTTTATCTAATCCAAAGATAGTTCATGCAGAAGGTGAAATAATTTTCAGAGAAGGTTGTATGTCAGTTCCAGACTACACTGGAAATGTAAAAAGATTTTACTATATTAAAGTAGAAGCACAGGATATTAACGGAAATTTAATAACTTTTGACACAGAAGGCTTTGAAGCTGTTGTTATTCAGCATGAAATAGACCATTTAGAAGGAAAGGTTTTTATAGAAAAAGTAGTTTCTCCGAAAGATATTTTTAGAAGAAAAGTTTATAAAGAGTGAGGTTTTAACCATGCAGGTAGACCCGGTAGACCAATTTCAAATTGAGCTTTTTAAACAAGTTCTTGAGATGATGAAGCAGTTAAACAATCAGATAATACAGCAAACACAAAATGTGAATCAAGCTAAAAAACCTCCGGAAAATCAAAACGGTAGCATCTCTATCTACGCATAAAAATTGAAAGTTCAGAAAGAAAGAATAGATAAGTTATTAGTAGATAAAGGTTTAGTTGAAAGCAGAGAGAAAGCACAAGCTCTTATTATGTCTGGCGTTGTTTTTGTGAATAATCAGAAAATAGACAAACCGGGCACAAAAGTTCCAACAGATGCAAACATCTATATTAAAGAAAAAATGCCTTATGTTTCAAGGGGTGGATTTAAGTTAGAAAAAGGTTTGAAAGTTTTTAATCTTGATGTAAAAGATAAGATTTGTCTTGATATAGGCTCTTCAACCGGTGGATTTACTGACTGTTTGCTTCAAAATGGGGCTAAAAAAGTTTATGCGGTTGATGTTGGAAAAAATCAACTTCATGAAAAATTAAGAACTGACAGCAGAGTTATCTCAATAGAAGAGTTTAACGCAAGGTATCTAACTGAAAATGAAATTCCGGAAAAGATTGATATATTGGTTTGCGATGTATCTTTTATATCCATCACAAAAATCCTTCCAAACATATGTAATTTGTTAAAGGAAGATTTTAAAGGGATAATTTTAATCAAGCCACAGTTTGAATTATCAAAAAAGGAAGTAAAAGACGGCGTTGTTAGAGATAAAGAACTGCATTTTAAAGCCATAAAATCTGTAATTGAAAGTTTAATGCAGTCCTGCTACTGTATAAAAAATTTAGACTTTTCTCCAATAAAAGGACCAGAAGGTAACATAGAATTCTTAGTTTTGATAGAAAGAAAATCAGAAGATTGTAAAACATTGCCTGATGAGTACATTAAAAACATAATAGATAAGGCACATGAGAGTTTAAGGTAAAAAGTGAATAAGGTAAATAAATTGTGGTTAAAAAGGTGGAGATTCTTCGCCGGCTACAGAATGACAAATAAAGCAATCGTTAACATACTTTTGCTTTCTTTGTCATCGTATATTAAATATACCAAAAATTTTTAAACTTTAAGAGAATAAGTTTTACTAATAATTACAGACATGAGAGAAAAAAGGAAGGACAGATCAAGTTTCTGTCATTGGTCTTTTAAGACCGC
>NZ_JAPYVU010000076.1 GCF_028276765.1 Sulfurihydrogenibium sp. | reverse complement strand
ATGGAAGAAAAGGCACATGGAAAAGAGTTTGAAGCAGATGCTGTCTTCTTAGCATATAACCTTAAAAACGGCAAATTTACAATTATGCCCGGTTCTGAAGGAAACCCAATTAAAACATTGAGACTAAAAGATTTAGGTTGGGATATTGACCCAGCATTAGAAGGTGTATACGAAGTTAAGTTAAAAGACGGTTCAAAGGTAAAAGTTACGCCTGTATTTGAGTTGGTTAAAGCAGAAGCAGCTAAATTCCCGGCAGAGAAAACATTTAAATTAACAAACGTTCATCCAAAAATCGTTCAACAGCTTGCAAGAGATATAGCTCTTCCAAAAGTAGCGTTTATCTCTATGGGCTTTACAATCGGTAAATACTTTAACGGCATGTTAGCTCAAAGGGCTATTGCTTCTATTACTCCTTTATGTGGAAGGCTTGGACCTTATGGTGGATTTAATTCAGAAAACGAGTGGTCCATATCTGGTTTAGCTAAGATATCGGGTTTTGCAGGAAAGTATAAAGAAAGATTCGCATCCGGTTTTGTAAGCGAATTTGTTCTTGGAAATATGATGCAGGACTTTGATAAGCTCTATGAAGAAGACACATTTAAAGAAGTTATGGGAATGTCTAAGGAAGAGTATAAAAAGCAAGTAAATGAAATGCTTTCTAAGTCTGAAGGTGATAAAGGAATCGGGCATGGTAAATCTTACTGGAACGATGTAGAAACATTCTTACTTTTTGCAGATGCAAGATTTAGAAGAAATAAAGGTTCTTCTTATAAAAAAGCATTCCTTGAAAAGGCTAAATTTATTGCTTATGTAGATTTTAGAATGTCTGACTTTGCAAACTATGCAGACATTCTACTTCCTGCAAAATCTCACTATGAAGTTTGGGACCTAAGAACAAACCCTGGTTATCATAGATTTGCAAACCTTGCTCACCCTCCAACAAACTTAAAACCAGTTGGCGAGGCTAAGTCTGAGTGGGAAATCTGTACGATGATTGTTGAGAAAATCCAAGAAATAGCTATGAAAAAATACAAAGAAACAGGCGACCAAAAATATATCAAAATTCCAGACCCGCAGCTTTCTAAAACAGGATACAGAGACCTTGACACATTAGTTGAAGAGTACACAATCGGCGGTCAGTTAAGAACCGACAGGGATGCAGTAGAGTTGGCATTAGAAAATACTGACCAGTTTAAGCCTAATACTATTGAATCTATGTTCAAAAGAGGTGGTTATTTAGTATTAAATGAAAAAGCCGGAAAATCTTCACCACTTTATCCGGATAAGCCGTACAACGTATTTGAAAATAACCTTTTCTTATATGAAAGATTTGAAACATTGTCCGGAAGAATTACATACTACGTAGATGATGATTTATGGATACAACAAGGAGCAAACGTTCCAACAGCTAAAGAACCTATCAGACCAAGAAGATTTCCGTTTGTTCTCATGACACCACACGCAAGATGGTCAATCCACTCAACTTATAAGACATCTACTCTACTGCTTAGATTACAAAGAGGAAAGCCTTACGTAATGATAAATCCGGAGATTGCTAAGAAGAAAGGCATCAAAGATGGTGATGAAGTTAGAGTGTTCAACTCCCTTGGCGAGTTTTATGCTATGGCAAAAGTATATCCATCATGTCCGAAAGATGCAATCATATTGGAGCATGGTTGGGAACCATTCTTCTATAAAGGAAGAAAAGGACATAACGAAGTAGTAGCATCTCCGCTTAACTTACTTGAACTTTCTGATGGTTGGGGACACTTGAAATTTGGCGGAAACTGGGATGGAAACCAACATGCATATGAAACTTCAGTAGATGTTGAAAAAGCTTAAGGAGGTAAAATAGATGTCAAAAAGACAACTTGCAATGGTAATGGATTTAAATAAATGTATTGGTTGTCAGACTTGTACAGTAGCATGTAAGACACAGTGGACAAACAGAAATGGAAGAGAATACATGTACTGGAACAACGTTGAAACACACCCTGGTGCAGGCTACCCAAGAAACTGGATGGAAGCTGGCGGTGGTTTTGACGAGGAAGGAAATTTAAGAGATGGAATTATCCCAGATATGGTATTAGATTATGGCGTACCATGGGATTACAACCACGACGAACTTTTCAGTGGTAATTTACTAAAACCCAACACAGCTCCAGAATGGGGACCAAACTGGGATGAAGACGTTGGCGGTGGAGAGTATCCTAACTCTTACTTCTTCTACATTCCAAGAATTTGTAACCACTGCTCTAATCCAGGCTGTTTGGCTGCATGTCCAAGAGAGGCAATTTTCAAAAGAGAGCAAGACGGTATTGTTTTAGTAGACTTGGAAAGATGTCAAGGATACAGATACTGTATTGCAGGCTGTCCTTACAAAAAGATTTACTTTAACCCTAAGATATCTAAATCTGAAAAATGTATATTCTGCTTCCCGAGGGTTGAAAAAGGTTTACCTCCTGCATGTGCACATCAATGCGTAGGTAGAATAAGATTTGTAGGCTTTTTGGACGATGAAGAAGGACAAGTTTATAAACTTGTTCATAAGTATAAAGTCGCTTTACCTCTTAGACCGGACTTTGGAACACAGCCAAACGTTTACTACGTTCCACCATTGTTTGACCCTCCAAAATTTGATGACAGCATGGCTCCAATAGATAATTCAAGAAGAGTGCCAATCGAATATCTAGAATTACTATTTGGAAAAGAAGTTCATCAAGCTCTTGAAACATTAAGAAAAGAGATGGAAAAGAGAGCAAGAGGAGAAGAGTCAGAGCTTATGGATATTCTTATCGCATACTCACATAGAGATATGTTCAGACTTGATAATAATTACTATCAACAAACGACTGACAAAAAGTTAAAAGGTACAGAATTCTTTAAAGTTATAGACCAAAGATACTTACAAGGCGCTAATACTAAGAGAGTAGAGATAAAAGATTACACTTTCCATGAAAAAGTATTGCCTTTACCTCCAAGAGAAGGTGGTCATGGACATTAACGCTTAAAATAAAGAAGGAGGAAACTGATGAAAAAGAAGCTAACATTGTTTGCTATATCAGCACTTGTTCTATCTTCAAACGCCGGGACGGATAACTTTAATGATGATGTTTTAGAGGCTAAACAGCTTGCTAAAATAGACGCCCAGTCTTTATCTTCTGTCCCAACTAAGAAGGTTGTTTTATATCCACAGTATTCAGTTCGTTTAAATGATAAAAATGCTAATGAAATAGTTGAAAAAGAACAACCTGTAGAGGCAGAAGTTGCGGTAGGTTATAATCAAAAAGAAATAGGAATATTAATAAGATGGAAGGATGAGACTAAATCTGTTCAACCTGCTTTAGCTACTAACAAATACGGCGACGGTGTAGCTGTTGAATTTCCAACCGTTTATGGTAAAGGTAAAACCTTAGCTTATGTAGGAATGGGAGATTCTAACCATCCTGTGATGGTTTATTTAAAGAAAGCGGTTGAAGGAAAGGAATATAAAAAGTCCTTCATCTCAGAAGGCTTTGGAACAATGACGGAAATCGAAGAAAAAGGCTACAACTTTACAATGCAGTATGATGATTCTAAAAAAGAATGGACTGCTGTAATCGTAAAACCATTAAAAACTCCAGATTTAAATCTTGCATCCGGCATGGTTCCTGTTGCTTTTGCTGTTTACGATGGAAACAGTTTAAACAGGGATGGAAATAAGAGAATTTCTTCTTGGAAGTTTATAAAGATTGATAAATTTAAAGCTGACCCAAGTTATGTAAAATACATTTCATGGGGATATGGAGAAATTGGAGACCCAGCAAGAGGAAAAGAGTTGATGACTCAAAATGGCTGTAATGGTTGCCATAGATATGCAGACCAAAACACAGCACCGGAAGGCTTAGCACCAAACTTATCTAAGATTGGCGGATATTCAAACCCTATATACTTGAAAGAATCAATAATAAACCCTAACGATGTTGTGATTAGAAACTTAAACATAAACAGACATTACAACAAATCAGGTGAAAAAGATAAAAATGGAGCATATCCTAACAACGACATGTATACATGGTACATCAAGGGCGATAAAGGAAAATTACAATCTAAAATGCCTCCATTTGCACATCTGTCTGAGAAAGATGTTGCCGACATTGTTGCTTATTTAAAGACTTTAAAGTGATTTAGGAGGTAGCATTATGAAAAAGATGATTTTATCAATATTATCTGTTGGTCTATTATCCTTTGGAATCGTTAATGCAGAAGAAGTGGGCGAAGACGTAGACCTTTCAAGTGCTGTTATTACTGCAAAATCTTGTGCAGAAAAAGCAAAACAAACAGGTAGCTTTGAACTTTTATCAAGCTGTCCACCCGCAGAGGCTGCTCAATCTGGATATGTTATTTATGACGTAACAGACAACACGTTTTATGCAATTGCTCCAAAGAACATTTACTACTTTGAATTGGACGAAGGTTTTGGTGGAAACATTGACGCAAAGGGAAAAATTGTTGGTAAAGATGGTGATTTACCGGTTTTAGAAGTTCAAGAGTATAAAATCTCTCCTAAACCAAAAGCTGGATTCTTTAAAGGTTGTTTATAAAGTTTTCAATCCCGGGATACTCCCGGGTTTTTTAAAGTGAATAAGTGAGAGGATGGATAATTAAGGCGAGAAATTAGTGGTTTTTATAGAATTTAAAAAGGAGATCCTTCGGACTAAAGTTCTCAGGATGGTAGCGAAAGGGTGATTGATAAACATTAAAGAAGAAATAACCTAAGATGTCATTCTGCAGCCG
>NZ_JAPYVU010000075.1 GCF_028276765.1 Sulfurihydrogenibium sp. | reverse complement strand
TTAGACTATCAACAGAAAGATTTAAAGCAAACATAGCAAACACATTAGAAGTATTAGAATCAGAAAATAACTACCAATCAGCACAGCTGACTTATCTAAACACGCTTTATAGCTACAATTTAAAAATCTTTGATTTAATGAATCTTAACGGTGAGTGATATAATTTATTTAATTTAAACTTTAATAAAAGGAGGAAAGAAAATGCAAAAGCCAACCGTTGACGAAATCTTAGGACTTATGGCAAAAAAATTAGGCGGTGAAGAAAAGATACCAAAAGCAATACAGTATGCAAAAACTGTGGCTCCAGAACTTATTCACGATGTAGCTTCCAGCTCAAAAAATAGTGTAGGTGATCCAAACTCACCTTTTGATGCTAAAACAAGCACTTTAATCTTTTTGGCTGTAGCATTAGCTATGAAAGATACAGAATGTATAAAGACACAGTTAAACGCAGCTTTAAATATGGGGGCAACAAAAGAAGAGCTTATTGCTATAATCAAGATAGTAAAACATGCTGCACACTCAAGCGTTATAGGCTATGCAGAACCTATATTGGAAGCTCTATCGAAGTAAACTAAATCCGGAGTTTTCGTTTGGTCATACTACTTTAGCAACATTTAATTTTTGATATTTTCTGAGAGTGTTCCAAAATTAATGTATGTAAAAATGGGTCTGCTTTTGTCCGTCATCGTCCTGAGAGCTTTGTCCTAAGGTTCTCCTTTTTTAATGTTGTTTGAAAGAAAGGGAAGGGCAAAAATAAGATTCTCTTCGCCAGCTGCAAAATGACGATGTTGATTTTTGGAATACTCTCTAGTTAGCATTTGACAACCTGTAATAATTTCTGATATTATTAAACAAAAAAAAGGTGACTCATGAAAAAGTTCACCCACGAAGAAAATGTTGACTTTTATCTTAAATCTATCTATAAAATTCCACTGTTGTCCAAGGAAGAAGAAGAGTCTTTACTAAAAAAGATAAAAGAGGGGGATAAAGAAGCACTTCAAAAGCTTATTATTTCTAATTTAAGATTTGTAATCAATATAGCCAAAAGATATGCAGGCTATGGAATTCCATTTTCTGACTTAATCTCAGCAGGAAATGTTGGTTTGATAGAAGCTGCAAAAAAATTTGATACATCAAAGGGTGTTAGATTTATATCTTATGCAGTTTGGTGGATAAGACAATCAATCATAAATACCATTCAGCATGAAAGTGAAATTATAAAAAAGCCAAATAGAATGTACGCTTATGCTTCTAAAATCAATAATGCCTATTCTTACTTAAAAGATACTTTAAACAGAGAACCATCTATAGATGAGATTATGTCTTTTTTAAAAACTCAAGGCATAAAAGTTGAAAAAGAAATAGTTGAAAATTATTTCTTATTTAAAAGCGTTTTCTTATCCTTGGATACACCTATTGAAGGAACAGATAATGACTTAGTCTTAGAAGATACGATATCTGTTTATAATACACTTGATATCGAAAAAGATATCAATGAAGAAGATTTAAAAAGAGCCATAGAAACATTGTTAGATACTTTATCACCAAGAGAAAGAACAATCCTCATTCATAGGTTTGGGTTAAATGGCGAAGAACCAAAGACATTGAACGAAGTAGGAGAAATAGTTGGTTTATCAAGGGAAAGAGTAAGACAAATAGAAAATAGAATTTTAAAAAAATTAAGAAAAATAGCAAAAATTAAAAAACTTGAGGACTTGATTTTATGAATTTTTATTAAAAACTTTTTTAGAACGGCTTTTCTAAAAACGCTGGCGAATATTTTAAAGTTTTTCGCAAGTTTACCTTTTTGACAGCCTGAAGACTTTAAATCCAATTTAAAGAAGGAGACATTTTAGATACTTGATAATTAAACCCTTTTCTGATATCTTAATCCTACTCACACCCTCCCAATCTCTATCTCATCAAAACTTTCAACCTGCCTGTAAGGAAAATTTTCTATATACTCAGCATCTAACGGTCTTACAAGTCTAATAACATTATATCCAGCAGAAGCAGCTGCTATTATTTCATCCGGATTATCTGATAAGAATAAAATCTCTGAAGGATTAAACCCTATCTCCTTTACAATCTTTACATAAGACTGTTTATCTTTCTTATTTCCGATGTTGGTGTCAAAATAGCCAGAAAAAAGATAGTTTAAATCTCCATAGTTTGTATTAGAAAACAAAAGCTTTTGAGCTTTTACAGAGCCGGAAGAATATATAAAAATCTTTATTCCAGAATCAAACCATTCTTTTAATTTATTGTAAGCATCTGGATATACAAAGCCCTGCAGTTTACCAGATTTATAACCCTCTTCCCAAATCAGCCCTTGCAACTCTTTTAAAGGAGTAATTTTTTTATCCTCAGCTATCCAACTTTTAAGATTTTCTATTACCTCTTCCAAAGAAGCATCACTTTTATTAATCTCTTTCTTTACATCTTCTATAATTTTTTGTACTTGTGGATTTTGAAGATTGTTTTTTACAAACTCTTCTATTTTTTCATAAGAATAAGGGAACAATACATCTTTTACGAAAGAGATAGGCGTTGTTGTGCCTTCTATATCTGTTAAAACTGCCTTTATCATTGAGTTTTCTCCTCTTTTTTGATAAGATTTTACCAAATTTAAATTTTAAACATCAAGGGAAAGATGAAAACAATCAAAATTTTTGCCAATGGTTCAAGTCTTGGAAATCCTGGACCCGGTGGTTATTGTAGTATTATAGTAGGCGAAGAAAAACGAGTTATTGTAAAAGGTGGAGAAAAGCAAACTACGAACAATCGGATGGAATTGATGGCAGTAATAAAAGCCCTTGAAAAGATTAAAAATAGCTATAATATAGAGCTTTACACTGATAGCAAATATGTAGTTGATGGTATAAACAGCTGGCTTGAGAAATGGAAGAAAAACGGCTGGAAAACGTCAAATAAGAAAGATGTATTAAACAAAGACTTATGGCAAAAATTAGACCAGCTTTTACAAAGACATAACGTAAAAGCATTTTGGATTAAAGGACATAACGGACATCCTGAGAACGAATACTGTGATAAAGTAGCAAAAATGGAAGCATTAAAATATATGCAAAATGAAGAAAAACAAGGTGAAACCAATTTATGTATGTAATGAGTGTGGGGCAACCTATCCAACGTGGGTAGGAAGGTGTTCTGTATGTGGTGCGTATAACTCTGTTGTTGAAGAGATAAAACAAGATACAAAAACAGTTTTCAAACCGCAATCAACTTCTCAAGCATTGCCAATAACAAAGTTAAAAAAAGAAGCAGAAGTAAAGCGATACTCAACAGGATTTGAAAGCTTAGATAATGCACTTGGCGGTGGATTTGTAGATGGTCAGGTTGTTCTTGTCTCTGGCGAGCCGGGGGTTGGTAAGTCTACATTACTTTTACAAATCTCATCTTACTTTGCAAATGATAAAAAAGTTTTATACATATCAGCTGAAGAATCTCAGTATCAGATATACATTAGAGCAGAAAGATCAAATGCTTTAAAAGAAAATCTTTATATTTTATCTGAGACAAATCTTGAAGCAATTTTACAAGCTATTGAAAACATCAAGCCGGATTTGATAGTTTTAGATTCTGTTCAAACTGTCTATTCAGAAAATTTAGAATCTCCTGCCGGCTCTGTAAGTCAGGTTAAGTATGTAAGCAGTAAAATAACAGAAATTTCAAAATCTAAATCAATAATATCTTTGATGGTAGGTCAAGTTACAAAGGAAGGAAGTATCGCAGGTCCAAAGGTTTTAGAGCATTTGGTAGATACAGTAGCCCAGTTTGAAGGTGAAAGAGGTTATGCTTATAGAATCTTAAAAGTGATAAAAAATAGGTTTGGCTCTTCCGGAGAGCTTGCAGTTTTTAACATGACAGAAAAAGGAATGGAAGAGGTTCTACAGCCTTCTTCTTTCTTCTTGGCTGAAAAGCCAGAATCTGCAAGCGGTAGCGTAATCTTTCCATTTACAGAAGGGTCTAAACCAATACTTGTTGAAGTTCAAGCCCTTGTATCTAAAACTTTTTATCCTGTTCCACAGAGAAGAGCCCACGGAATTGATTTAAATAGACTTTCTATAATCATTGCTGTTTTAGAAAAAGAGTTAAAAATAAATCTAAAAGATAAAGATATCTTTGTAAACGTAGTTGGTGGAATAAACATTGATGAGCCTGCAGTAGACCTTGCAGTAGCAACAGCAATCTATTCTTCTTATAAAAATCTGCCAATCCCAGAAAAAACAGCAGTTTTTGGCGAAATAGGTCTAACAGGTGAAGTTAGGTCTGTTTACTACACAGACATCAGATTAAAAGAATGTGAAAAGCTTGGAATAAAAAATGTTTTATGTCCTGTGGAAAAAGAAGACAGTAAATTAAATATAATCACTATAAAAAAAGTTTCTCAGCTAAATAAAATATGGCAACCATAAGCAAGTAATGAAGCGACAATGCTTGTAAATTCACAATTTATTATAGAAACATCCCATCAAATCATTAGCGACTTTAGATTTGAAAGTTTACATTTTGTTATCCTGAAACTTGGTTAGAAAAAGCTCCCCTTTTTAAAAGTCAGAAAGTAAGTAGGCAATTCATAAGTTGTCCATACAGTAAGCAAATTAGAAGTAAGAAGGGAGAGGTTCTTCGTCAGCTGAAAATGATAAATAAAGTTATTCTTTGCTCCCCATAGGATCTTATTTTTAAATTTTTATACTTTGGGTGAGAAATTCAAATATAAATAAAACATCTAAAAAAACTCCTTGGTGGCAGTTAAAATTGTAATAGCAAAAATTCCACCAAGGAGGTAAAAATGCAAAACTCTAATCTTTATTTTA
>NZ_JAPYVU010000074.1 GCF_028276765.1 Sulfurihydrogenibium sp. | reverse complement strand
TTTCAATCTTATAAGTAGATGGAGAAAGGTTAAGACTTTTGTTGCTTATCTATATGCATATGCTATTGGTTATAGCTTTTTTAGAAAAAGTAAACTATGGAGGTAATTTCTCACCCGACGTATATTCGGTAAATAATTAAAAAAACTTTATTATTTTTTGAAGCCGGGATGAAAAATTTAGAGAGATTCTTTGAATTAAAGTCTTTAAAATGTCAGGTGTCAGAGAAAGGGTAATATCGCCCTCATTTTGCAACAGGGTAAGAAACCCTCTGTCTTTATTGAATTTCTTACCTGACGTATATACAATAATAGTTTCAATAAAATTTAATAGGAGTTTAACATCGTGTTTTTGAGTATAGATACATTTTCAGATAACTTTGGAGTAGCGATTATAAAAGATAACAAAGTTTTAGTTATACGTGAATATCTAAAGCCAAAACCGTTTTCAGAAGTATTAATGCCAGAAATTCAAGATATATTTAATAAGCTTAAAATAGAACCTTCACAGTTAAAAGGAGTTATAGTAAATCAAGGACTTGGTTCTAACACTGGTTTACGGGTAGGCTTGATTACCGCAAAAACTCTTGCTTACTCCTTGAACATAAATCTGTATTATTTCAGAACCTTAGATGTTATGGTCTATAAATACAGACACTTTTGTGGCGATGTTGTAGCGGTTTTAAACATAGGAAAATCAAACGTTGCTTACAAAATAAATGAAAATGAACCTGTTATCACTTCTTTTGAAGAGTTTAAAATTCAGTTTGAGAAAAAAGAAAATAGTTTAATTATTGAAAAAAATCTTAATTTAGATTGGAACAATTGCATTAGTCTTAAAACTTCTTTATGTGTAGATGGTGGATTTTATGCTCTTGAAAGAGATTTAAAAGCCGACCCATTTTTATTAGAGCCTATATACCATGAATAGATTCTAAATCTAAGAGAATCATTATAAGCCTATCAATTCCTAAGGATGCACCGCTACACTCAGGAAGGTTTTGAGAAGCTTTTATAAATTCAGTATCTAATGGATAGTCAAAACCTTCTTTCTTTTTCTTTTCAATATCTTGCTTTAGTCTTGTTTCAAGCTCTACTGGGTCGTTAAGCTCATGATATCCATTTACAAGCTCAATTCCATTTATATAAGCTTCAAACCTTTTTCCTTTTCCACCTTTTACTTTAGCAAAAGCTGAAAGCTGTGGTGGATAGTCATAAATAAAAGTAGGTTTTTCTTTGCCAAGATTTGGCTCTACATAAAATGCATAAATTCTAAAAAACAGCTCCTCCCAGTCTTGACTTTCTTTAAAGTAGCTTTCTTTTTCTTTTAAAAATTTGTTCATTTTATCAATATCTTCTGGATATACGCCTGTGTAAATGTAAAAAGCTTCATCTACCGTGATTTTTTGCCAGTCTAACAGATTATATTCCCTGCCTTTGAATTTAATCTTAGGTTTTTTGTACAAGGATATTGCAGATTCTATAAAAATATTTTGAGTGTCTTCCATTAAATCATCTAAATCATATCCAACCCTGTACCATTCAAGCATTGTAAACTCTATCTTATGCTTATAAGACCCTTCATAATTTCTAAAAACTTTTGTAATTTGAAATATATCCGTCTTTATTTCAGATAAAATTTTTTTCATTGATGGTTCTGGCGATGTATGAAGAAATTTCCTAATTGGCTGACTTCTTTCATCGTACACGAAAAGTTCAACCGGATAGATATTATTATCTAAGTTTGGAATGTCTTGAAGGATATCTGTGAAAACTTCTATTGAACCGGTTCTATAAAAATATTCCCTGATAGATTTGATTATTGTTGATTTATCAGTATAAATTTTTTTCATTAGATAAGAAAACCCGGGACTTAAATCCCGAGTTTAATATTTTACGCTTCTACTGGATATACACTTACTACTTTTTTTCCTTTCGATGTTTCAAATTTGACTTTTCCATCGATTAACGCAAAGAGAGTATAATCCTTACCCATTCCTACGTTTTTACCCGGATATATTTTTGTACCTCTTTGTCTAACTAAAATGTTTCCGGCTCTAACAACTTGACCGTCGTATCTCTTTACTCCAAGGCGTTTAGATATACTATCGCGACCGTTACGTGTTGAACCACCACTTGCTTTTGATGCCATCTTTTACTCCTCCTTAAACAATTTCTTCAACTTTAATTAATGTGTAAGGTTGTCTATGACCTTTTAATCTTTTATAGTTTTTCTTTCTTTTATACTTAAAAACTAATATTTTTTTATGTTTATCGTGTTTAATAACAGTTGCCTTAACTTTTCCCTCTGTTTTTAACTCACCATTATCCAATCTTACACAGATTGCTGGTAATTCTACTGTTTCACCTTCATTTGCACATAATTTTTCTACTTTTAATAATCTTCCTGGTTCGGCTTTATACTGCTTTCCACCTGTTTTTACTATTGCATACATATATCAAAACCTGGTCAGCCAAACTGTACAAAACTTGCACAGCTTGGGTTGGGGTATTTGTATTCCGCCATTTCAGACACTTCCGTCCCCAACAGGCGGTATTTTGGAAGTGTCATAGTCCCTGCTGCCAAGCATGCAGGAACTAACCTATTAGCCACTGCTATCCAATCCCCTAAAACGATTATTTGTTTTAAGGGAGAAAGATCTCTGTACGATCTTTCAAGACAGCAGAAGGCTAAGGCTATGGAAAGAACTTGCCAGCTTTTATGCCTACCTGCAGGCAGACCCCTCACCTGTTCCTTCCGTTGGTTTACAGGTTGTTGGGTAGCTGTCTTGCTCTTTCCACTTTCTACAGGAGTTATCAATCTTTTTTTCATAATTAATCAATGATATTCTACTGATTCCGTATATCTCTTCACACTTTTTTATAGTTAATAGAATAGTTTTCTATTCATGATAATTTATTATTTTACACCTTTTTACAGAAAATAGCAACTGTTGTGCACCTCCTTTTTCTCAAAATAGACCAAATATTATATCATAAAAAAATTTAGTCTAAAAGCATCAAAAAAGCAGATTCTAAATCATACAGATTGCTGTCTATCTTATCAAGGTTTTTAAAGTCTGATTTTTCAAAAAGTTCAACATACATATTTTTAGCTTGTTCCTTTAAGAAATCATAAGCTTTTTGGTTTTCTGTCAAAAGAGGGATATCGATTTTGTTTTCTTTTATTATATGGAAAATCTGGATTTTAGTTGGGTCAAAATCTAAAAAGCTGTAATAAGAATAATCTACAATGATTATACCCTCAAAATTTTTCCAAATTTTGTAAAATTCTCTATAAATAACAGGAGAGAGATTGTCTATATTTTTGAAATAAACTATGTCAAAGCCTGCTAAGTTTTCTATCAAAAGACTGTCAGGATTTTGAATTTCTTCCGAAGGGATTATTATGAAAGACTTATCATGTAATCCGATTTCTGGGTCATTTATCAGATAGTTTAATAAAAGTCCTGCAAATTTAGAATCTTGATGTCTTAAAGCCAATCTTTTAAATTTTCCACCACCAAGCTTTTTAAATGTCTCTATTAAATCTATAAAATCTCCACTTTCTGGAAAAATTTTTTTACAAGATATGGTGTAGTTTACAGGTGACGGGGTTCTTAAGTAAGGTTTTATTTTTAAAGCTGTCAGAATTTTATTTATGTAGAAAACAATTTCATTAAGAAAATCTGTCGATTCGTTTACAGACATTCCAAATCTTTTTAACCTGTTGTATAAAATAAATCCACTTTTTTTGTCATTATAAACCAAAAAATTAACTGCTAAGAAGACCAAATAGTAAAGATAGGCTCTTTTTAGATTTCTATTAGAAAGACTTAAAGGCTCCTGTTTTAGAGACAACATTGGATTTAATAAAAGATGTGCCAACTTATAGCTATCGTTTACTTCCAATAGTATTTTAAACTTTCTTTCTAAAAATCTTTCATTTAAAGATAAATAGTCCTCACCAAATAGATATTTTTCATATATTCTTAACGGGTAAGAATAGAATTTAAGAGAATTTTTCAATATCTTTTTGTAATCAGAATCTTTTTCTATAAACAAATTTGCTATAGATGAGACAGTCTCTAAAAGTAGTAGTAATAATCCCACTTTTCTCTTTGGTTGAAAAGGTATGTAAGGAGCAAATTTTTTAAAAGTTTGAACTTTAGTTAAATTAAACTGATTAAAACTTTCAAAACTTTCCATTGGGTTTTTATACGTTGCTACAAATAAGTCAAAATACTGGTAGCTTAACTTTTTTATTTTATCCATGCCAAGTCTTGCTATGGCTGTGGGTAAATCTTTTATTTCTTCTATAATATTTTCAGAAGCTTTGTTCGCTTCTTCTATAATTTTATTTTTTAAAGGCGGAATTTGATTTATTATAAAAGATAAGCTTTCTGCATCTGTATTTGGGTCGTCCACTTCTGAAAGAAGATTTATAGCATTGATGAAATCTTGAGATATTCTAATGCTTTCGATCTCCTTGTCTGTAATGGTATACTTTTTTGATGTTTTATAACTTTCTACAAACCTTGTATTTTCCTTTATAAATTCAATATCTTCAAACTCTTTTTTGAGTGCCAAGTCTATCTTTCTTTCGGTTATTTCTAAAACAAAACATTTGTATTCTTTTCCGTTTATCCTAATAGGAATAGTTAATCCTTCTTGTATAAGATTAGTTTTTTTCTCCGTTTTTAATCTTAGTAAAGACTTAGAGATAAATTCTATCTCACCTAAATCTTCTATCTTTATACGTTTATTTAGATAGTATTTATCCCATCTTAAATCTAAATCTAAAGCTTCTTTTTCCGGTTTTATACTTTCCTTTTGTTTTTTGTCTCCAAACAATCCCATACTCAATCCTTTTTCAAATTCTATTTTAGCATATATTTATATATCATACCTTGGGTAAGAAATTAATGGTTTTTATATAATTTAAAAAAGAGATCCTTCGGCCTAATAGCCCAGGATGACGGACAAAAGCAAACTTGCAAAAATTTTTGAACAGTATCAGGAAGGACATTTTATTCTTGATTTGTAAGTTTTTTTTAAACAATTATACCCTCCTATAAAATTAAGACTGTTCCAAAATTTTTGTAAATTTACCTTTCCGTGCCATCCTGAGGAAGTAAGTCCAAAGGATCTCTTTTTTGATTTTTCTACTTGAAAAGAAAGGAAGAGATTCTTCGTTTCACTCAGAATGAAAATTTTAATTTTTGGAGCAGTTTTATCATACATAAGCTAATTTTTAACCTTTTCTAATTTCAGCTTCAAATTTTTCAGTTAGATTTTCTATCTTATTTTTAAGACCTGACAGATCCTCTTTTTCTGCTTTACCTATACCACAGTGAGCCAAATTATTTCTGAAATATTTTATATCTAACCATATACCTCGGGTGAGAAATTCAAATATAAATAAAACATCTAAAAAA
>NZ_JAPYVU010000073.1 GCF_028276765.1 Sulfurihydrogenibium sp. | reverse complement strand
TGTAAAATAAAGATTAGAGTTTTGCATTTTTACCTCCTTGGTGGAATTTTTGCTATTACAATTTTAACTGCCACCAAGGAGCTTTTTTAGATGTTTTATTTATATTTGAATTTCTCACCCGAGGTATATCTATAGATAAAATATTTGGCGAATTAACATAAATGGAGGAACGAATGAATGAAGAGAGTTAGATTTGCACCAAGCCCAACAGGTTATTTACATCTTGGAAATGCAAGAACAGCACTTTTTAATTACCTTTTTTCAAGACATGAAAACGCTACTTTTATACTCAGGATTGAAGATACAGATTTAGAAAGGTCTAAAAAAGAATACGAAGAAATGCTTATGGAAGATTTAAAATGGATGGGGATCGAGTGGGACGAAGGTCCGGACGTTGAAGGTCCTCATGGTCCATACAGACAATCAGAAAGATTAGAAATATACATGAAATATGTTGATAAGCTCTTAAAGTCAGGCGATGCTTATTACTGCTATTGTACAGAAGAGGAGTTAGAACAGGAAAGAGAAAAAGCTATTGCAGAAGGAAGACCTTACAGATATAGCGGAAAATGCAGAAATCTAACACCAGAAGAAAGAGCATTTTATGAAGGTAAGGGTATAAAACCGGTTGTAAGATTTAAAGTTCCGGATAAAACGGTGGTATTTGAAGATATCATTAGAGGTCATGTAGAGATAGATACAAAGGAATTTGGAGATTTTGTGATTGTAAGACAAGATGGCATGCCAGTATATAACTTCGTAGTTGTTATAGATGATGCTTTAATGGGAATAACTCATGTAATTAGGGGGGAAGACCATTTATCAAACACTCCAAAACAGATAGTAATATACGAAGCTCTTGGCTTTGCGATTCCACAATTTGCACATCTGCCTATAATTCTTGGAGAAGATAGAACAAAACTATCAAAAAGGCATGGGGCTGTATCTGTTAGAGCATTAAAAGATGATGGATTTATTTCAGAGGCAGTATTTAACTATTTATCATTACTTGGATGGCATCCAAAAGAAGAAAAAGAGGTTTTATCAAAAGAGGAGATAATCAAGCAGTTTAGAATTGAAGATGTAAATAAATCTCCGGCAATATTTGACAGAACAAAACTAAGATGGATGAACGGTGTATACATAAGAGAAATTCTTGATTTAGACGATTTAACAAAAAGAGCTACTGCTTTTTTTGAAGGCTTTGGATACAAAGCTGACTATGAATTTTACAAAAAAGTTATGTCTGCAATCAGAGATAGCATCGAAACATTGATGGAAATCAAAGAAAGGGCTAAAGTCTTCTTTGTTGATGAGTTTCCATACACAGAAGAGATAGTTAACGAAGTAAAATCTGATGAGAATGTTTATAAAGTTGTAGAGATTTTTTATAACAAAATTAAAAACCTATCAGCTATTACAAAAGAAGATTTTAAAAACATTACAAAAAAGATTCAAAAAGAGTATGGCTACAAAGGAAAGGCTTTGTTCCATCCTATAAGAATCGCATTAACGGGAGAACCTTCCGGCGTTGGGCTTGATTTACTCGTTGAAGTTATAGGCATAGAAAGAGTCAAATTTAGATTAGAAAGATTTTTAGAATACTTTGGATGATGGATTTAAAACAGCTTAAAATTAGAATTTTAAAAGAAGATGATGATATGCTAACCATAGAAGAAATAGACAGATTGTTAAACAACTCTGTAGAGCCAAAAGAAAAATGGTTCTACAGGGGTTTAAAACATATGTATGAAAATCACTATACAGAAGCTATAAAGTGGTTTCAGCTTGTAAACGATAACTTATCAAGATATCTAATCTACTTAATAGCATTTAAACTAAAAGATGAATTCATCATGCAAGAATATAAAACAGACATTGAAAATTTAGATTTGAAATTAAAACCTGTATTTGTTTATAGGGATAGAATAATTTATCCAAAAGAGATTGTAAAGTAAAGGGAGATTATTTCAAAAATCCACGTCGTCATTCTGCAGCCGCTGAAGAATCTCAACCTCAAAGATGTCATTCTGAGCGAAGCGAAGAATCTCCTGTTTTTCTTTTAAATCAAAAGATGAGATCCTTCGGACTTAAGTCCTAAGGATGACAAAAAGGTAAACTTATAAAAATTTTACAGCACTTTCAGTAGAGATAAATTTAGCTTTTAATATCATTCTGAACACAGTAAAGAATCGTATATGCTAATGTTTTTTGGATTTTAGGTGTTTGAATTTGACAAGATTTTTAAAGATCTATAAATTTTAATTGAACTCCCGGGGTTTTATTCCCGGGAGAAGAAATATTTTGATAATTAAGCGTTAGCTTTTTTTACTGCTTCTAAAACTTCGTCGTAGTTTGGTTCTTCTGTTATTTCTGGAACGATTTGTTTGTAAACAACTTTTCCATCTTTTCCAACAACGAAAATAGCTCTTGCAAGGATTCCTGCTAATGGACCTTCAGCTATTAAAACTCCATATTTTTGACCAAATTCTTTGTTTCTAAAGTCAGATGCACAAGTTAAGTTTTCAATTCCCTCTGTAGAGCAGAATCTTTTAGATGCAAATGGTAAGTCCATAGAGATTACAGTTACATCTATACCCGGAATTTGAGAAACTGCTTCATTGAACTTTCTTGTTTCTGTTGCACAGACAGGTGTATCTAAAGATGGAACTGAAATTAAAACTTGAACCACACCTTTTGCTCCACCTACTTTTTTCTCAGATAAATCTGTAGCTACAACTGTAACTTCTGGAGCTACATCTCCTACGTTTACTTCGTTACCTGTTAATGCTACCGGGTTTCCTTTGAGTGTTACTGTTGCCATACTTAATTACCTCCTAAGTTTTTTTATTTTTGACGTAAAAATTTTACCTAAGCTTAAAAAGGTTTATTATGATTTTTTTCTTAAAGAATTTATGATTTATTTCAATAAAATTGAGGGTGTTCCAAAAAACCAACATAGTCATTTTGAACGAAGCGAAGAATCTCATATTTTTCTTTTCAAGTCAAAAATCAAAAAAGAGATCCTTAAAATTTTGTCCTCAGGACGACACGGAAAGATAAGTTTACAAGAATTTTAGAACACCCTCCTAAATTTGCTCTTACCTTGCTGTCGGTCTGCACAAGGAATAAAGAAATAGTGTGTCTATGGCTTTTGATATTCCAAGAAGATCATCACTTAGAAAATGGAAATCCATATGCAGGGAAGATGCTATACATGGCAGCATTATCAGCAATAAGGCTTAACAAATACTGCAGAGAATTATACGAAGGGTTAGTAAGTAAAGGTAAGGCTAAAAAGTTAGCATTAGTGGCTGTAGCACATAAGTTATTAAGACAGGCATATGGTGTATTAAAAAGTAGAAGACCATTTGATGAAAATTTTTGTACTGGACATTTAACATAGAACATCCTGAGGATTTTAGTCCGAAGGATCTCCTCTTTCAAAAAGTAAGAAAATGAATAGAGGCAATTCATGAATTGCCAGTGAATAAATTAGAGGGTAAGAAGACGGAGATTCTTTGCCGGTTGTAGAATGACTATGTTGATTTTTGCAAGCATTCTCATGATTTACACTTTAAAAACAGTCCAAATTTATTTTACATCTTGCATTAACCATTTTGCATAGGTTTTATAAGACTTTTAAAAGATGTTATCTTAAAACTACTGATAAATCTGTTTTTTCTTTTCTCTTGATTTTCGGTTTTTTTTCGGTATAATTATATATCAAAGGAGGTGATGAAGATGACAAAGAGACAGAAAGAAATCTTAGACTTTATCATTGAGTATTATCAGAAAAATGGATATTATCCTACTTTGATGGAAATTGCAAAACATTTTAATCTTTCTGCTGTATCTACAATTCATGAACATCTCCAAAAGTTAGAGCAAGAGGGGTATATAAAAAGAACTGGTAGGGGAAAAATTGAGATAGTTGAGAAGTCTCCAGAAAATGAAAATTCATTTATTTTTCCATACTATGGAACAATCTCAGCAGGTAAGCCTATAGCCATAGAAAGCCAAACTTTTGAGTATATAGATTTGTCAGACATTTTAAGATGTGAAAACTGCTACGCTTTAAGAGTAAAAGGTAATTCTATGATAGATGAGTTTATTTTAAATGATGACATCATCATCGTTGAAAACAGAAAAGAGGCACTAAACGGTGAAATAGTTGTGGCGGTTATTGATGGAGAGGAAACGACCTTGAAAAAATTTTATAACTTAGGGAATGGTTATATTAAGCTTGTACCTGCAAATCCAGACTATGAGCCTATGATTTATGAAGCTGATAGAGTAGAAATACAAGGTGTTTTGAAAGGTATTGTAAGAAGCTTTAAAGGTTTAAAAAAGGGGGCGTTTTATGATGAAGAGTAATTTAAAGAAAAGCAATTTAGACAAAATTCATATTTTAGACTTAGCTTTGACTTTAGAAAAAGAATGGAAAAAGCTTTCAATATCTGATACTGTACTTTTTTATCATAAGTTATGCTATACCTTTGCAAAAAGGTTTGATGAAGTATATGTAATAGACTGTGGAAATTCTTTAAATCCGTATGGAATATCTTTATTGGCAAAATTTGACAGCAGAGACCCTTTCGTGATTTTAAACAAAATAAAAATATCAAGAGTGTTTACTGTTTTTCAGCTTGATAGTGCAGTTTCTAAAGTTATAAGTAAAAATCCTAAAATTTTCTTCATCATGGAGCTTGATAAAATTTTGTCTGACGAAAGCATCTCAAACCAGGAGAAAGTAGCTACAATAAAATCGGCCTTTAAAAAAATTAAGAAAACTAAAGCATCTGTGTTTATCACTTTTAATAAAAAAGTATACTATAAGCTTAGCAAGGAGATGGAGCTATGGGAAAAACAATCCCTTCCGCAACTGGGATAGTGAGCTTAAAGCAAAAAGAGTATTCAGAGTTTAGAAAAGCTTTGAGAAAAGAAGATAAGGAAGTCTTAGATAAACTTTTTGCTTATGCTAAATTTCATTCTCCGGCGATTGGCTGTTCTAATCAGTTTTTCCCGATGGAAAGCATAATCTTAAGCATGTTGATAGAGATGCAAAAAGAGATTGATAGATTAAAAGCACAGATAGAAAAAAATGAAAATATATCAAATCCTTGATGTATACTCTGACCAAAATGGAATTAACATATGGCTTTACAATGAAAAGGAAAGAATTCATATAAAAAAGCCATACCAACCTTTTTTCTATTTTAGAAAGAATGAGTCAGTTAAACGTTTACTGCAGAAAAAATTTAAAAATATCAAGATTGTAAAAGATATAAAAATAGACCTGATATATGGAGAAATAGAAGTTTATAAAGTCATTACACAAAATCCACTTACTTATAATAAAATAATCAGTTTTATAAAATACTCAGACATTTTCACAGAGACAGATTTTTACAACATACAACTAAGCCCAGAAACGCTTTTTATGTTTGAGAAAAAAATATATCCATTTTGCAGATTAGAAAAAACAGAAAAAAAATGGTCGTTGTTCTTTTAAAAAAATAGATGATTTAGATTTGCTTGATTATGAAATCCTTCCACTTCGGATAATGTATATTGACTTTGAGCTCGAGATAGGAAAAGAAAATTTAAGATTTTTAAGACACATCCCTACATTAACCGTCAGATTTAACGAAGATGAAAAATCGATTTTGATAGATAATGATCTTGAATATCTACAAGAACTTTTAATAAAAAAAGACCCGGATATAATCATAGCAAATTATGGAGATGATATATTAATACCAAATACTTTGGGTGAGAAATTCAAATATAAATAAAACATCTAAAAAAACTCCTTGGTGGCAGTTAAAATTGTAATAGCAAAAATTCCACCAAGGAGGTAAAAATGCAAAACTCTAATCTTTATTTTA
>NZ_JAPYVU010000072.1 GCF_028276765.1 Sulfurihydrogenibium sp. | reverse complement strand
AATTTCAATCTTATAAGTAGATGGAGAAAGGTTAAGACTTTTGTTGCTTATCTATATGCATATGCTATTGGTTATAGCTTTTTTAGAAAAAGTAAACTATGGAGGTAATTTCTCACCCGACGTATTTCTGAAATATTTTATATCTAACCATATTTTTCTAAGTTCTGAATTTCGTTTTTGTAAAGATTTTATTTTTTCAGCAATATTTTTATCTGCATTATTCCCATCTGGTTTATTAAATGTGTCAGAAATCTTTTCCCTGTAATCATAATCCAGCCATTTGCCTGCATCTCCTACTTTTAAAATCAAGTAATCAACAAAAACTTCTCTAAGCAGTAAAATTGCTTGTAAAGCTAAATTTCTTCTAAGATAAGCATAGATTAATTTTATACGATATCTTAGCGTATCCATATTTAATGTATCTGGTTCAGGTGTTTGAAGATTTTCTATTTCTGTTTGTACTTTATCTATTAGTGGAGATAAGATTGGCAAATTTTCATTTATAATTGGTTTTGATTTTGATAGCTTATCTTTCAAATCCACCAATAGCCTTTCAAATTGAACTGCTCTGACGTTTAAATACTCTCCTGAAAATTTTCTTAAGCCTTCGGACAAATTAATCAAATTATTTTTTTGTTCTGGGTCTAATTTAAGGAATTTTTCATTGTTAACCATTAATTTTAATTTGTGAGCTAATTCATTGGCTTCGTATCTTTTAACAAACATGTTAACACTATTAAACCAATCAATTATGTCAAGTAAGAATGTAAGCTCAATAACAGGACTTCTGTTATTTTCATCTCTCTGTTCATAAGCACCATAAAATATTTTGCTTGTCTTAATGTTGTAAAAGTTCTTTAAATAAAATAATGAGATAAAAAATACAAGTGGAATTGACCTAAAAGCGTGAGTAATATCTACGTAAATTTCCCATTCTTTATTGTACTTCTCTACTTCTTCTAAAACTTTTTTAAAAATATCTTCTTGCTCTTTTTGGTCTTTTCCGGAAGGAACAAGTACTGTTTCAGTTTTATCCTTTCCTATCATCTCTTCTAATTTTTCTTTATAATCTCTACTCTCATTTATTGCTTGCTGTGTTGTAAATATTAGAACTTTATCAGGGTTTAAAAATTTATACAATGCATAGGCTATGTACTCAGTAGTTTCTTCTTTGTCTTCAAGATAATAAGTAGTTTTTTGGTAGTTTCTTCCTTTTCCAAAAAAAGTAATCAGAAGTCTTTTTTGCTTTTCATTACTCATTTTAACCCCCTGCCATTAATTTAATTCTTCCAACTTAACCCAACCAAGCGGCAAGCTATCTTCTGTAATTCTTCGTGTTTTTGTTAATGGATTAATATTCTTGTTATTTTTTCCCTTCTTGTCCTCAAAAAGACAGCCGTATTTTTCCTTATTTGCTTCATATAAAAGCACTAAGGTTTGGCTTATTTTTCCTTTGTATTTTCCTATTCTAAGAAGTGGAGCTTTCGGGCTGTTTTTGTCTTCTAAGTCCTTATAGAAATTTTGCAGTTTAACTAATCCCTTCTTCTTAAAAAATTCTTTTTCATATTCTATTATTGATTTTGAAAATTCATAGCATGCTTCTTTCCAATTTTTTATCGTTTCTAAATACTTGCTTTTTAGGCCCAACTTACCTAATTTTTCTTGGAACTCTTTGTCTTCTATGCTTATTTTTATTTCCGTATCTTTCTTTATTACTTCTGCAAATTCTGAAATTTTGTTATTTGTTATAATAACGTTTCTCACTTCTAAATTTTTTGTGCTAATTGGCTCTGAGTCTGCTACTTTAAAATATGTCATTAATTTAAGAGTTTGTTTTTGAAGTTCGACAGAGAGTATTCTATCTTCTGTTCTTTTTATATCTTCATCACAGTTTACCAAATCAGCATTTTCTTTTAGTATTTTGTAGAAAATTGCAAGCCTAATAAATCCCTTTACAGTTGAACCTGGTATGTATGCTCCATATTCTCCTTTTTCGTTAAGTACTGTTTTTATATGCTCAGCAATTTCTCTAACTTTTGGATTTGGAGTTTGCGTATTAAGAATAACTGAATATTTAATTTCTTCATATTTTGGTTTTCTGATTAGATCAAAAATACTATTTCCTTTTTCAAGAGTTTCAATATAACTTTCTAATTTTGAAATTTCATCTTCAGATAGATTGGATATATACCTATCAAATGAGATTACATTTATCTGTGTACCTTTTATAAAATAATCAAAGTTGTTAGATAGCTTATTTCCATTTCCTATGTGTATAGGTGTCAATGTTTTTAACCTGTAGTTATACATACTTCACTCCTATCGGAAATTCTAATCCGTATTGATATATTCCATTTTCAACTTCTTTTAATTGTCCTGACATTATCGTGTCTTTCTTTCTTAAAACTGACCCTTCTTTGATGTATAAAACTTTTTTCTTTAATTTTTCTTCTTCAAAGGTGTTTTCTGTGTAGCTTTTAAATGTCTCTATATCGTAATAACTCTCTCCTGGATTTATTCTTTCCGTTGGTATGATTGGAGATAGGGTTATAAATTTATCTGCATTTAAGTCTATTAATTCTTTTAAAGGTTCAGGGTCTAAATTGTTAATCTCTACCCTTCCCCATCCGATGCTTTTTTTGCCACCAAATCCTATCTCTTCTGCAAGTTTTATTAATCTTTGGAACTCATTTTCAAAGCCTGTATCTATGAAATATACTAAAAAGTATTCATCGTATACTTTAAAATCTGATTCTATTGAAAACAGGTTTTCTGATGCGTTGGTTATTCTGTTTATCATATTTCTTACTTGTGTATGTCGTTTTTGTTCTATTTTTAGGTCGTCATTTTCACTTTGTATTATGCCTGAGCTTGATTTAAACTTTACAAAGTCTTCTTCGTATCTTATGTTTCCATCTATTACTTCTTTTAATACTTCTAAGGTTATAAATCTTGCTTTTTTGTAATCCTTTCTTTGGATTTTCACTTTAAAATCTGCGCTATCTCCCTTTATGGGTAAAATTGGCTTTGGAAATAAAAATTTATCTTTTACATATGGAAATGCTGATGATATCAAAAATTTTTGATTTTCTTTAAACTCACTTAAAAACTCTTTTAACTTTTTTTCTCCATGTATCAGCTTATAACTCCAACATATAGCACCAAAAATTGTAAAACTTCTTACTGGCGAAGTTGGCGAAAGATAGGTAATTTTGTATGCTTTAAGCATTTTTATGCTCCGTAAATATTAGCTATTTCATTTTCATCTACTGTTTTTTCTTCGAAAGGTTGTTTTCTATAGTCTGTCCATAAGATTTTTTCTTTGATAAATTTAACCTTTCCATATCCCCTTGAACCGCTACCACCAAGATAATCATCTTCTAATAGCTGGATGCCTCTAATTATAGTGTCGAATAATTCTTTTCTATCTCCTTCATGAACTCTTATTTTAATAAATCCTGTGAATTCTGAAAATGGTATAACTCTTTCTTGATGTCTTGGGTGTAATGCTGTTCCTTTGATTCTATCTATTGTGTTTTCTACTTTTACTTCTACAAAATCACCATCTAAAAATTTTTTCCACATATCAATTGTTTTTTCTGTTGGATAAAAATCTTCTACTCTTAATCTTACAGGTTCTTCTGTTTTAGCGTTTTTGTGAGCTCCAAAGAGCTTGCAAACTCTACATCTTCCACAATTACAAGGTTCACCTTTGTTCTCCAAAGCTATAACTTGCATTGAGCCTTCTGGTTTTTCTACCCATTCAAGCAATGCCCTCATTTTTCCTTTGATTGACGAGCCCGGTATATACGGAACATCCCTTTCTATAGCTTCGTCAAGCTTTAAGACCGGAACTTTGATAACAATATTATCTATTCCGCCTATTTCTACGTTTTCTTTTGACCCTCCAATGTGTAAGCCTGTTAGTACTCTAATCTTGCACTCTATTTTAATAATTCCTTTTAATGCTTTGCTCATATTATGCCTCCTTCGGGAAGTGGTATGTATGGTATGCTACAATTGACTCTAAAATTTTTACAAAAACTTCAAATACTTCTTGAGGATTTTCTTTATTCATATCTTCTTTTACTTTCATGAGAATAGCCTTCATAAATTCGTAAAATTCTTCATCTATTAGTTCTCTTCCTTTGCTGTAAGCGAGTTTTGGAATAAGTGCTAAAATCCTTATTTGTATTTTCTTAACATCTTCCCCTGATTTTAAGTCATATTCTATGGTTTTTATTTCGTTGAAAAATTTTCTAAGCTGACTTCTTTTTAATTTACCTCTACAGCCAACAGCATATGCAATAACTTCACAAACTCCCTCTGGTTGTAGATAGGCTTCTAAATCTATGTTTAATATCCCATTTTTTATGTCTTGATTTACTTTCTTAATAAGATTTTCGTAATGTTGGTTAATTTGATTTTTTTGAGCTTTACAATCTTTTTTCTCAACTTTTCTTTCTTTGCCATCTTCTTTTACATATAAAATTTCTTTCAATTCCTTGCTTACATCTAAACCGCTTTTTACATCAGCCATCTTTTTTTCCTCCTCTTGTTTTCATTAATGCAATGGATAGAATTACGTCTAAATTTCTAATTAAATTTTCTTTCGATATAGAATCTTCACCATAACTATAGCCCTTTCTTAATAACCACTCTTCAAGCGAATTTCTGACTTTTTCATCTTTCACATTTCTACCTATTTGATAAAAGATTTTCGGATAAATAACCGGGTCTATCTTTCCATCTTCTGAAACATAAACTCTATGCAAGCTTAATAATCTGTAAGCTAACGCTCTTGATATATCTTTTCTTACCATATGCTCAGCTATTTTATCTGCTATGCTTAGGATTGTTTCAAAATTTACATAGTTGTCATATGGTGTTTTTTTATAATGTTTTGATAGCTCTTCATTGCTAAATATTCTTTGGTTGTATGTGTTATATCCTTTTAACTCTGAAGAGTATTTAAAGCTTTTTTCAAATATGGTTATTGCATCTTTTAGGTAGTTTTGTTTATTTTTTGTAGTAAAGATTGCACTTTTAGATATACTTTCCATTTCCTCTGATATTTTTGCCATATATTCAAGGCTTACTTTAGACCCTACTATTGGTATACCACCGGATATTCCAAAGTCTGTATTGTTAGCTGTGTATTTATAAAATTTCCTCCTTAGTTCTACTACAAAGTCTAAGATTAGATTGTATGGTCCTATTAAAAATAAATCATCTCCACCTGCATAAACAGTGTAAATTAAATCTGTTTTTAGACTTGTATTTCCAAGTTCCTTCTGCATGTAATCTTCAGAAACTTTATTTATTAAAATTGATATATATCCTGTAAAGAACAGGTCTAACATTCTGCTCAGCGTTGCTATTCTTGATATTGTATATCTTCTTAATCCATCGCTAAATATCAGCCCAAGATTGTCTACGTCTGCTCTTAAAACTGCAAGCTTTTTATCTCCTTTTGCAAATTCTGCAATGTAGTTTAATGGTAAGATTGAGTTTTCAGGCAGCTCTTTTAATTCTTTCTTGTCTTTCTCTTCTAAATCTGCATATTTTAAGAGATAATCTCTTACCTCGTATGTTAAGGTTGGCACTATGTTTGCTATAAATTTAAATCCGTTAGTGTATCCTTCTTCTGCTAATTTTGTTGAGTTTAGATTTAGTATTTCTTTTGCTTTTGTCATTATTTCCGGCTCTGGTTTATTGAATAGATATACTTTTCCAAATTCTCCAAAGTCTAAGTCTGGTTTACCGTTTGTATTTTCAAATTGATAGATTATGAAAAGCTTTTCGTGTCTTGCTAATTTTGCTCCTAACTCATTAAAAGTATTACACCATTTGCAAATGTCTTCTTTTTCTTTTCTTGGTAAAGATTTGCAAGATTTACATACATGAAACCCATCTTCAAAGTCTTTGGTAAGCAATTTTTTTGATTTTCTTTTTTTATCTTCATCAATGCTGATTTGTAAATTTGTTATTGCTTCTCTTAACTTGTCTCCTTTTAAATGCTCCTGGCTTAACTCTGTTTGCCCGCTCACAATCGACAAGTCTAAATGAAACTCTCTATGTAGATATTCTGAAAGTTTATTTTTAAATTCTTTTAATATACGTCGGGTGAGAAATTACCTCCATAGTTTACTTTTTCTAAAAAAGCTATAACCAATAGCATATGCATATAGATAAGCAACAAAAGTCTTAACCTTTCTCCATCTACTTATAAGATTGAAAT
>NZ_JAPYVU010000071.1 GCF_028276765.1 Sulfurihydrogenibium sp. | reverse complement strand
CTTATTAATAGGTTTTTAACAATGAATAATTATTAGCGTAGTGTATAATTAATTAAAGAAAAGCAATAAAACGTATGCAGAAAAAAATAGACTATTCTATGATTTTCTATTATTGGACAAAGCAATTTGTTAATTTAATATAGTCTGGTGCCGTATTTTAAACAATATGTCAAGTGAGAAATCAATAAAAGTGGGAGATTCTTCGCCGGCTTCAGAATGACAAATAAGACAATCATCGTTAACATATTTTCACTTTCTATGTCATCCTGATGACTTTAGGTCCGAAGGATCTCCTTCTCAAGTTTAATAAAAATTTCTAATTTCTCATCCAATTAATATGATAATCTACCGCCGTGTTTTAAACAATGTTTATTTTAACATATAATCAATGATTTGAGTTATAATAATACTTTAAAAAATTCGCAGGAGGATTTTATTTTATGTATAAAGTCTTGGTCACTGATGATATATCCCCAAAAGGATTGGAAATATTAAGCAACGATGAAGAAATAGACCTTGATTATCAGCCAGAGATTAAATTTAATGAATTACTTGAAATAATTAAAGATTATGACGCAATTATCACAAGAAGTAGAACACCGGTTACAAAAGAACTTTTAGAGAGAGCAGAAAAGTTAAAGGTAATAGGTAGGGCAGGAGTAGGCGTTGATAATGTGGATTTAGAAGAAGCTTCTAGAAGAGGTATTTTAGTTGTAAATACTCCTGGGGCTAACACAATAGGTGCTGCTGAAATCACAATGGCACACATATATGCAGTTTTAAGAAAGTTACATTTAGCTCATGAGTCTGTAAAGGCTGGTGAGTGGAAAAGGTCGAAATTTATGGGTGAAGAGTTAGACGGAAAGGTAGTTGGAATAATAGGTCTTGGTAATGTTGGATCTCAAGTTGCTATCAGATGTAAAGCAGCAGGAGCAAAGGTTATAGCTTACGACCCATACATTCCAAAAGAAAAAGGTGACAGGCTCGGTGTTGAAATAATAGATGATTTACATGAACTTATAAAGATGTCTGATATTATCACTCTTCATTGTCCATTAACAGAAGAAACAAGAAATATGATAGGAAAAAAAGAATTCGACCTTATGAAGAAAGGTGTTTATTTCATAAACTGTGCAAGAGGCGGAATCGTTGATGAAGATGCTTTGTATGATGCAATTCAAGAAGGTAAAATAGCTGGACTTGGGCTTGATGTATTCTCAAAAGAGCCGCCGGATGAAAGAATCAGAAGGTTATTTGAATTTCCAAATATTAGTCTATCTCCACACATTGGAGCAAATACGTATGAATCACAAGATAACGTGGCAATTAAAATAGCTCAGTATGTTATAGCTGCTTTAAAAGGTCAGTTTGTTGAGGTGGCAGTAAATGCACCATTTACAATAACAGAAGGATTTGAAAACATAAAAGCATATCTTGAACTAGCAGAAAAGCTTGGAAGCTTTCTGACCCAGTATGCAGGGGGACATTTTACAGAAATTAACATAGAAGTTAGAGGAAGCATAAAACAGCATATAGAACCAATAACAGCATTTTTCTTGAAAGGCTTTTTATCACCAATTTTAGATACACCTGTAAATATAATTAATGCACCTTTCATAGCAAAAGAAAGAGGGGTTAATATCGTCAAATCTACAAGAGAGGCAGGACTTAACTTTAAAGAGTTTATAAAAGTTACTGCAAGGTCTAAAGATAAAGAAGTGTCTGTAGGTGGAACTGCTCTTTATGACAAATTCCCAAGAATCATGATGGTCGATAACTACTGGATAGATATTGAACCACAAGGTGTGATTTTAATGTTTGAAAATAAAGACGTTCCAGGTGTAATTGGAAAACTTGGGACATTGCTTGCAAAACATAATGTAAACATAGCAGGATTTAGACTTGGAAGATTAGAAAAAGGTAAAATAGCTCTTGGAGCCCTTCAGCTTGACGATAGATTAAATGAAGAAGTTTTAGAGGAAATTCATCAAATACCAGAAATTATAAAAGCAAAACAAGTTATATTATAAGGAGGCGATAAATTGTCTGATAAGAAAATTAGAGTAGCTATTGCCGGGGTTGGAAACTGTGCAAGTGCTTTGATTCAAGGGATTTATTATTACAAAGATAAGCAAGATTTAGAAGCAAGCGGAATAATGCATGAAGAAATAGGCGGATATAAACCTTGGGACATAGAAATAGTGGCAGCATGGGATATAGATGCCAGAAAAGTAGGTTTTGATGTAAGTCAGGCAATTTTTGCACAACCAAATTGTACGACAGTTTTTAAGAGAGATATTCCATATATGGGCGTTAAAGTCAGAATGGGTAAAGTCCTTGACGGCTATCCAGAGCATATGAAAAACTACCCACCAGAAAATGCTTTTGTATTAGCAGATGCAAAAGAAGATAGTTTAGAAACAGTTGTAAAAGTATTGATAGAATCAAAAGCAGATGTTTTAGTTAACTATGTGCCGGTTGGAGCCGAAAAGGCAGCAAGATTTTATGCTCAAGCTTGCTTAGAAGCAGGTGTTTCCTTCATAAACTGTATGCCAACATTCATAGTATCTGACGATGAATGGGCTAAAAAATTTGAAGAAGCAGGCATACCGGTAATCGGGGATGACATTAAATCGCAAGTTGGAGCAACAATTACACATAGAGTTCTTACTCAGCTTTTATTAGAAAGAGGCGTTAAAGTAGATAGAACATATCAATTAAACGTTGGTGGCAATACTGACTTTTTAAATATGCTTGAAAGAAGTAGATTAGAAACTAAGAAAAAATCTAAAACAGAAGCTGTTACATCTTTGATACCTTACGGCATAGACCCAAGAAACGTTCATATTGGACCGAGTGATTATGTACCATGGCTAAAAGATAAAAAGCTTGCTTTCATAAGAATAGAAGGAAGATTGTTTGGCGATGTTCCTATGAATATTGAACTTAGATTGGAAGTTGAAGACTCACCTAACAGTGCAGGGGTTGCAATAGATGCTATAAGATGTGCTAAACTTGCTCAAGACAGAGGAATAGGTGGTCCGCTATATTCTATTTCCGCATACACGATGAAACACCCACCAATCCAGTATAAAGACTATCAAGCAAGACAGATGGTTGAAGAATTTATAGCAGGAATTAGAGAAAGGTGAGAATAAAGGTAAAAGTTAAGCCAGGTGCAAGTAAAAACGAAGTTAAAAAGATAGATGAAAATCTTTATGAAGTAAGAACAACTACAATACCAGAGAAAGGAAAGGCAAACGAAAAAGTCATTGAGCTTTTATCTGATTTTTTTGATGTTCCAAAAAGTAAAATAAAGATAATTAAAGGTCAAGCAAGTAGAGAAAAAGAGGTGGAGGTAGTAGAGTAGCTACCTCCTTTTGATGTATTAATAAGTTTTATTTTCTTCCTTTTTCTCATCCTTTTTTTCGTCTTCTTTAGCTATAACCGGTCTTTCTATGATTTTATCTTTAGCATAGGTTTCTGCTAAATAGTTTGTAGCTTCAACAATAACTTCTCTTGCAACAGCATCTAATGCTAAATTATTCGACCAACTCCATCCACCGCCACCACCAAAACCGTCAAATCCACCAGCACCAAAAAGTCCCCATGATGTTTTTTCAGAGTTAGCTTTAAAACTTTTAGCTTCGCTAATCTCTAATGTAGCAGGGTCCATTAAAGCTACATCTATGCCAACTTCTGCTGATTGAGTATCTTTTTTAATTGCACTAAGTATAGGTATAAAACCACCACCTAAGGCACCAGAGCTTCTTGATAAAGCAATTTGAGTAATAGTTAAGTTTATAAACTTATCAATTTTTGGCGGTTGAACTTTCTGTCCTGTTGCTTCTAATTTTTTCTTAACTTGTTCGAATTGGTCTAAGTCAATAACTTTAAAACATCTACTTTCTTTAAGAGCGGTAATTAACATGTTTCCAAGTCCTTTTCCAATTCCTTGCACATTAGCACTTCCACCAAAAATAGCTGCAAGCATGTTTTGTTTAGGGTCCGCCGGAGCTTCACAAGCTTGAGCTTTACAATCAACCGAACCTAAAGCAACAGTCATAACAGGCTCGGAGCATTTTACGATAGGAAGCTTGTTTTGCTGCACTTTTGTTTCATCTCCTGCAAAAGCATAGCTAGAGACTGTAGCAACCGTTAAAGCTGATATAAAGATTTTTTTCATAGAAAAACCTCCTGCAAATTTTTATTTCTAATATTAGAAACGAAAAATTTTTTATTTTCTGACATATTGTACTAAGTCAAAAGAAGTATTACTAAAAAGCTTAGTCTGAAATAAATCACTTGTCCGAGATAACTTTTTATTTGGAGGTTTTATTTTTGCTATCCTGAAAATAAAAATATGTTAAAATTATGGCAAACTATAAAAACTTGCATAAATTAAACACAAAATTTTAGATTGGAGGTAAAAAGGATTTTAAAATTAGAGGTTCAAATCCCGGCGGAAGCATTTTTTAACGTTGTAGGAACAAAGGATGAAAATCTCAAATTCTTTGAAGAAGTTTTCGGATTAAAAATCTTTGCAAGAGGAACGTCAATCATAGCGTCAGGAAAAGAAGAAAATTTAGACAGATTTGAAGAATTTATGGAAAAAGTGTCTTCTTATTTTGAAGTTGGACACGTTTTGATGCCTTCTGATATTAGAAATCTTGCCATTGGCTTTAAACTTGAAAAAGAAAGCCCAAAAACACAAAAAGAAGAAGATTTTACTGAAGCTATCTTATTTTCTCATAAAAGAAAGCCAATAATGGCAAAAACCCCAACTCAAAAGCTTTACGTAGAAACTATTAAACAAAATGATATAACATTTGGAATTGGTCCGGCCGGAACAGGTAAAACATACCTTGCAATGGCTGTAGCGGTCTCTTATTTGAAACAAAATAAAGTAAATAGAATAATTCTCACAAGACCAGCAGTAGAAGCAGGAGAAAAGCTTGGATTTCTGCCTGGCTCCTTAGAAGAGAAAGTAGACCCATATCTAAGACCATTATATGATGCACTTTATGACATGGTAGACCCGGAAAAAGTGGCTGACATGATAGAAAAAAAGGTTATAGAAGTTGCACCCCTTGCATTCATGAGAGGAAGAACCTTAAACGATGCTTTTATCATTCTTGACGAAGCACAAAATACAACAAAAGAACAGATGAAGATGCTACTGACAAGAATTGGCTTTGGCTCAAAAGCTGTAATCACCGGAGACATTACCCAAATAGACCTACCGAAAACAGTCCAGTCTGGTTTAGTGGAAGCTATAAATGTTTTACAGGATGTCAAAGGAATAGGGTTTGTTAAATTTTCTGAAAAAGATGTTGTCAGACATCCAATAGTACAAAGAATAATAGAGGCTTACAATAGATATGAAGAGCAAAACTCAAAAAAATAGAATCTTAATCAGCAAGGAAGTTTATAGCAAAGAAATAACAAAGAAATTTATAAAAGATATTACTGAAAAAATTCTATCAGAGCTTAATCTTAATAATGTTGAAATAAGCATCACATTGACAGATAATGAGAGAATTAGAGAAATAAATAAAGAATGGCGAGGAAAAGACAAGCCTACAGATGTTCTATCCTTTCCACAAGATGAAACAATCGGATATAAATATAGACTTTTGGGAGATATTATCATCTCCCTTCCTTACGCAAAAGCTCAAGCAGAAGAAATAGGACTTACTCTCAAAGAGGAAGTTTTAAGATTAATGATTCATGGAATTTTGCATTTACTTGGCTATGACCATGAAACCAACGAAGAAGATGCAAAAATAATGTTTGAATTGCAAGATAAAATTTTTGACAAACTTACCTGCGAGTTACAGCACCCATAGAAACTAAAGCGTTGTATACTTTATAAGCATAATCTCTTCTACCGTTATATCGCCATATTGCTTCCCATGTAAGCCCGTATCTCAAAACATTTTCTTTTAGAATATAAGCTGAAACCATTATATTATTGCAAGGGTCTAATAACTGTTGTGGTCTTAAGCCCAGTCTTTTGATATTTCTTACATTAATCTGCCCTACACCAACATCATAATTGTATCCATTGTCATGTAAATATTGAAGATATATAGCTGCCTCTTCCACAGACTTAGGATTTATTACTTTAACAGACCTTCCATTCTGATTAATATTTATAACCCATGGTCTAAATCCAGACTCAATCTTTGCTATTGCTACAAGAAGTTGATAAGGTATATCATATTGCATGGCTGCTCTAAAAAAGCATTCTTGATAGGGCACTTTAGCAAAAGAAATTCCTATTGTCAAAAGTAGAGTTATTAATATTTTTCTCATCATCTTATCCTTTTTAATTGCAACTTCGGATGTTTTGAGAAATATTTTAACATGCTTTGTCCAATAATAGAAAATCATAGAATAGTCTATTTTTTTCTGCATACGTTTTATTGCTTTTCTTTAATTAATTATACACTACGCTAATAATTATTCATTGTTAAAAACCTATTAATAAGCA
>NZ_JAPYVU010000070.1 GCF_028276765.1 Sulfurihydrogenibium sp. | reverse complement strand
GATAGTCTTATTTTTGTAGCGTTCTTTTCAGCAATATTAAGGGTTTCTTCTAAGGTTATGCTGTATGCGTTTATTAATGGTACTGCTATTAGACTAAGTATTAGCTGTTTTTTCATTTTTTTCACCTCTATCAATTAAGTAATAGAAAAATGGCACGTACACTAAGCTTAAAAATGTTCCAACGATTAGACCACCTATAGCAACCACTGCAAGAGGTGAAAGTCTTTCAAGTCCTATAGCCCATTCTAATGCAATTGGTATCATACCAACAGCTGTTCCAAATGCAGTCATCATAACTGGTCTTGTCCTTATGTTAACGCTTTCTAAAATAGCCTCTTCCTTAGAGTATCCTTTTTCTCTGTATGTCTTTATAAACTCTATAATCAAAATTGAGTTTTTAACTATGATTCCAGCAAGGAGAATAAATCCCATAATAGCCGGTAAACACATATGTTTATCTGCAATCAGTAATGACCATGAACCACCTATTATAGAAAGAGGAATTGCTAACATAATTGCCACAGGGTCTTTCCAAGATTTAAACACTGCTGCTAAAACTAAATATAAAATCACCAATCCAATCAAAATAGCTTTAAACATTCTTCCCATAGAGTCCATCATCTGCTGGATATCTCCGGTTTGCTCTATCTTTATGTTAGGCAGTGGAAAACCTGGATGGTTTTTTGCATACTTTTCAAACTCTTTCTGGAAGTTTTCCATTATGTGAGATATAGCATTTGTGCCTCTGTATCCGTAAATGTCCTGTGTATAATCTAAAGCTTGCCTTGTGATTATTGTCGGTTCTGCTTTTTGAGTAAACTCTCCAAGAGCTTCTAACGGCACAAATCCTTTTGGAGTTTTTATCAAGTAGCTTTTAAACTGGTCTATATAGCTTCTTTGTTCTGGTGAAAGGATTACTCTAATTAAAAATCCTGTTTCATTTGGAATGGTTAAAACAGATGAAATCTGACCTTGCAAGCCGGCACTTACTTGAACAGCTACATCATAAGGAGTTGTATTATAAAGAGCTGTTTTTTGTTTATCTATTTTAAACTCATACTCAATCTTATCCATGTCCCAGCTTTTAGATGCTGATTTTAGTCCCGGTGTATTGTTTGCTATCTCTAAAATTGCGTTTCCTGTTTTATTTAAAGCTTCAAGATTATCTGAGTAAAGAGTTGTATCAAGATTTGCTTTTATTGATGATAAAGCCGTTGCTCCGTAGTCATAAACATCAGCATACTTTACGTTAGGTAAAGTGTGAATATAATCCCTTATTTTGTCTTCAAGCTGCCATATTGTTTCTTTTCTTTCAAATCTATTGACAAATGCTATTGTAAATGATGCGGTTTGAGGTGTTCCACCACTGATCGTTAAAACTCCCGGTTCAGTTCCTATTGCAACAGAAACTCTTTTTACATTTCCAAGAGAGTAAATATAATCTTGAATTTTTTTAACTTCCTGGTTTACCTGCCAAATGGATGTATTACTGTTAAAAACAACGTTTGCCTTAACAATTCCTGTATCCATCGGTGGCATTAAATCTCTTCCAGTAAAAGGAATAAGTCTTAAACTTATAACAAACAACATTACAAGAGGCATAACAGCAAGAGGTCTTATTTTCTTTTTGTGAATCAGCGTTTTTATCCAATCTATGTAAATATTTTTTAAAGGATTTAGCCATGCCAACATAAATTGATTGATTTTAAGCTCCCAAACTGATTTTTTATCTGCATTTTTCAAAAACTTGATTGCTAAAATTGGAATTAAAGTGATTGAAACAACGTAAGATACAAAGATAGCAATCAAGAGTGTGCCTGCTAATGGTCTAAATATTTTTTCCGGAAAATCTCCAACAAACAGCATCGGAAATATGACCGCAGCAGTTGCAACAGTGCCACCAAAAACTACAAGCATAACTTCTTTTGTTCCATCTATTGCAGCTTCAACAGGTGATTTTTTTAATTCAAATAGATGTCTTTCTATATTCTCTAAAATAACTATCGCATCATCAACAAGCATACCAAGAGCTAAAATTACACCTGTCAAAGAAACTGTGTTAAATCCTATACCAAAAAGCCACATAAAGGCTATGGTAGCCAAATAAACAAAAGGTATTGATAAACCTGCGATGATAGTCATTCTTAGGTTTGCTAAGAATAAAAAGATTACCAAAGATGTAAAGATTATTGCATCTCTTAAAGCCTCAAGCATATTTTCATTACTTAGTTTAACTAACTCTTTTTGTGTGTCTGATATATCTATATTTAACTGTGGAAATTGAGCCTTTATTTTTGGCAGAACCTCTTCAACCGCTGAAATTGTGCTTAAAACAGCTCCGCCATAAGGTCTTTGAATTGCAAGAGCTATTCCCTCTTTTCCATTTCCTTGATACATTGCAGTAGGTGGCTTGATGCCAAACTCTACTTTTGCAACATCGCTAAGCTTAACATCTTTTGTTATCTGAATGTTTTTTAGTTCATCTAAACTTTTTGCCTCTGTTTTTAAGATAAACGTGTTTTGTGTATCTTTGTTAATCATTATTCCAAGTGGCATATCATTGTTTGATTTTTGGATAGCATTGATCACATCCTGAGGAGACAATCCATAAGAGCTTAATTTGGCATTGTCTATTTGAATATGTACTTCTTTTATATAGCCTCCAAAAACATCTACATTTGCTACCGCATTTGTTCTAAGTATTTCATTTTTAATTTGATTTTCTGCTATATACCTTACATCTTCCAAAGACAAATGAGAATCTTTCTTAGGACTTACAGTTAAAACCATTACAGGTGGTGTGTAAGACGTTATTTCATATATCTGTGGTGGCAGTATATCCTTTGGAAGTAGGTTTTGGACTTTACTAAGAGCATTGGCTACGTCTGTTTTTGCCTCTGCTAATGGCTTAGAATAATGAAATTCTGCTGTAACTGTACAAAATCCATCATTTGATGTTGAATATACTCTTCTTATACCGCTTATAGTATAAAGCTGTCTTTCAATAACAGATGCTGTATGGTCTGCTATGTATTTCGCAGTTGCTCCCGGCTCTTGAACTACCACTGCTATTTGAGGTCTATCAGCCGGTGGAAATAAATCCCTTGGCATAGAGAAAAATCCGATAATTCCCATAAAAGTAAAAGCAATTAAAATTGAAAATATAAAGTGAGGTTTAGATATATACCATTTTAGCATCAGTTTTCACCTCTAAATTCAATAAGCTTTTGACCTTCATAAATTCTTTGTAGCAAAGACTCATCTCCGACAACTACTTTATCTATTGTGCTTAAATTACCATCAACGCATGCCTCAGTTAATGTTTTAGCTTTCACTACAACAGGAACTAAATGAGCCTTTGAGTCTTTTATTCCTATCACATAATAACCATCTGCTTTTTTTACCACAGAATTAGCATGGACTATAAAGCCATCACATCTACCTTCTTTTATAAAAACATCAACAAATGTATGAGCAGGCAGATTGAAAGGATTATTTGAAACAGAAAGTTTTATGATTGATAGATTATTTTGAGCAGATTGTAAGACATCTTCCACAGCAGCATCAACAGACTGACCGTTATAGCTAACTTTTTCTACATCTCCTTTATTTACCTTCAAAGCCAATTCTGTTGGAACGTTGACGTAAACTAAGTATTTCCCACTTCCTACAATTTCAACCACCGGCTTACCTGCCAAAGCCACATCTCCAACGTTAACAAATTTATTTGCCACAACTCCATCAAAAGGAGCTCTATATTCTGTATATCTTAAATTAGATTTTAAAGACTCTATTTGACCGGCTACAGATTTAGCTTGGTCTTCTAACTGTTTTACTTTACCTAAAGCATTTTCTTTATTAGCCAAAGCTTGTTTATATAGATTTTCCATATTTTCTAACTGTTCTTTAGAGATAAGCTCTTTTTCATAAAGTCCTTTGTATCTTTCATACTCTTTTTTAGCATTTATGTACTGTGTATTTGATGCTTCGACCTGAGCTTTTGCACTATCTATTTGGTCTAAAATAGCTTTTTGAGAGTATGTCAAAGCTGATATGTTTGATTCTATATCACTGGAATCCAACTTAAAAACTAAATCTCCTTTTTTAACCCTTGTTCCTTCGTTTGCAACGTATAAAACCGTTGCACTAATCTTTGAACTTACAAGAGCATCATTCTCTGGTCTAAATTCTCCTAAGAATTTTTGATAAGATTCAAGCTCTCCTTGTTTTACGTTAGATGTATTTACTACCAACGGATAGCTTTTGGGTTTTTCAAAGCTTGCCAACTCTCGTTTCTTTCTAATGACAGAAAAGACAGCTATTAAAACGATTATCAAAACTACAAAAATAAAAATCTTTTTACTTTTACCCATCTTAGTCTCCATATTTTAAATTTATAAAAAATTTTTTATATAAACCATTTTTAAATAATTAGAGAGTTAAATATATGATTTAAATCATAATAATAGTTCTTTAACGTTATTTTGAATGAGGGTGTTAATACTCCTTAAGATCCATCATAAAAATTTGACAAGAAGTAATTTAAATTATAATATGATTAGATAATTAGCATCAAAAAGGAGTGATAAATATGGAATTTTTGTCTCAAAAAGTAGAGTTTAATATTAATATGATAAAGAAATACGACAAGCCAGCGCCAAGATATACCAGTTATCCACCGGCTACAGAATTTACACCGGATATAGATAAAGCTGAGTATGTAAAGAAAATAATTCAATCTAATGAAAGAAAAACACCGTTATCTCTATATTTCCATATTCCCTTTTGTGAAAATGCTTGTCATTTTTGTGGTTGTAATGTAATCATCACAAGAAGAAAAGAAGTAGTTAAGCCTTATTTAGACCATATTTATAAAGAGATGGACTTATACAAAACTCTTATAGATGTTAACAATAGAAAGGTTGTTCAGCTTCATTGGGGTGGTGGTACTCCAAACTATCTTTCAGATGAAGAGACAGTGGAACTTTTTGATGAGATTAAAAAAAGATTTCAAATAGATGAAAAAGCAGAAATATCAATAGAAATAGACCCAAGACATGTTGATAGAGATAGAATTTTCCTACTAAGAAAAATCGGTTTTAACAGAGCAAGCTTTGGAATCCAAGACTTTAATCCAAAAGTACAAGAAGCTGTAAACAGAATCCAGCCAGAAGAGATGATTTTTAACGTTATGAAATGGTTTAGAGAAGCAGGCTTTGAAAGTGTAAACATAGATTTAATCTATGGACTACCTTATCAAACACTTGAAACCTTTTCAGATACAATAGATAAAACCATCAAATTAAACCCGGATAGGATCGCAGTTTTTAACTTTGCATATGTTCCGTGGCTTAAAAGATTGCAAAGAAATATAGACGAAAAAACTCTTCCGCCACCGGAGGAAAAACTAAAAATTCTCCAAATGACAATAGAAAAGCTTACAAAAGCAGGTTATGTGTTCATCGGTATGGACCACTTTGCAAAGCCAAATGATGAGTTGGCAATAGCACAAAGAGAAAGAACCCTTCATAGAAACTTCCAAGGATACACAACAAAGGCAGAAGCTGAGCTTTTTGGATTTGGAGCTACCTCTATAAGCATGCTTTATGATGCTTACGTTCAAAACTACAAAGTTTTGAGAGATTATTACGAGCCAGTAGAAAATGGTCAGCTACCAATCGAAAGAGGTGTATATCTAACACAAGATGATATTATTAGAAGAGAAGTTATAATGAAGCTCATGTGTCATTTTAGACTAATAAAATCAGAAATAGAAGAAAAATTCAACATAAAATTTGATGAGTATTTTAAACAAGAATTAGAAAGCTTAAAAGAAATGGAGGAAGATGGACTGTTAACCTTATATCCAGATAGAATAGACGTGTCGCCTATTGGAAGACTTTTAATCAGAAATATCGCATCTACTTTTGATGTATATTTAAGAAACAAAAAAGAAAGAAGATTTTCAAAGGCTATATGAGTAAACAGCAGATGCTTAACGAGATACTAAAAAAACTTGAACTTATACTGTCAGCTTACATTAAAGAGCCGTTTATTGAAGATTCTTTATTAAAAGAATACTCTGCTTTTTTATTTTATAACTCAACTCTACAGCCAGTTAAAGATTATGCAAAAGTAAATATAGATAATTTAATAGGTATAGATTATCAAAAACAAGAGATGGTCAAAAATACAGAAAAGTTTGTAAAAGGACTGCCGGCGAATAACGTACTACTTTGGGGAGAAAGAGGCACAGGAAAATCTTCCTTAGTAAAGGCTATGCTTTCAATTTTTGCCGATAAAGGCTTAAAAATCATCCAAGTTTTAAAAGAAGATATTTTAAACATATTTAAACTTTATCCTATCATAAAAAATCAAGATGCTTACTTTATTCTATTTATAGATGACCTTTCATTTGAAAGCGACGAGAAAGACTTTAAAGAGTTTAAAACAATTCTTGACGGTGGACTTTTTGAAATTCCAGAAAACATGCTATTTTATGTCACTTCAAATAAGAAAAATCTAATTCCTATTAAATACTTTGGGTGAGAAATTCAAATATAAATAAAACATCTAAAAAAACTCCTTGGTGGCAGTTAAAATTGTAATAGCAAAAATTCCACCAAGGAGGTAAAAATGCAAAACTCTAATCTTTATTT
>NZ_JAPYVU010000069.1 GCF_028276765.1 Sulfurihydrogenibium sp. | reverse complement strand
AGATAAAGAAAATGGGAAATCCATATGCAAGAAAGATACTATACATGGCAGCATTATCAGCAATAAGGTTTAACAAATACTGCAGAGAATTATACGAAAGATTAGTAAGTAAAGGTAAAGCTAAAAAATTAGCATTAGTGGCTGTAGCACATAAGTTATTAAGGCAGGCATATGGTGTATTAAAGAATAGAAAACCATTTGATGAAAATTTTTGTACTTGACATTTAACATAGAACATTCTGAAGCCGGCGAAGAGTCTTTTATTGAATTTATTATCACACGTATAAAAACTATAAATCATACTTTTTGTAAAAGAATTTTTTACCTATTTCTACTGTTAGTATATAAAGAATTATCACGATTATAACAAATAAATAAAGACTTAAAGTTAAAGGCTGTAGTTCTAATAATTTTCCAATCGGAGTAAATGGAATTATAAATCCTGATATAAATATTAAACTTACAGTTAAGATTAAAAAGTTAGATGGTTTGCTTTTTAAGAAAATTTTTCTTGTTCTTAAAACTAATAAAACGGCTACTTGTGTCGATAGACCTTCAAGAAACCAAGCAGAACGGAAAAGTTCTTGGCTTGCATTAAATACATACATCAGAGAGAAGTACGTTATAAAATCATAAACAGAGCTTATTAATCCAAAGACTATCATAAATCTTTTTATAAACTCAATATTCCATTTTTTTGGAGTCTTGATCCAATCTTTGTCTACGTTGTCTGTTGGGATTGACATTACAGCAGCATCTGACATTAAATTTTGAGTTAAAACTTGTTTTGGTAGCATTGGCAAGAAAGGAATTATAAAAGATGCACCTGTCATAGAAAATACATTTCCAAAATTAGAGCTTACTTCCATAAAAAGATATTTCATAGTATTTAAGAATGTTTTTCTTCCTTCAACGACTGCGTCAATTATAGTTTGTAAGTCTGCTTTTAATAAAACTATATCTGCTGTCTCTTTTGCTATGTCTACTGCGTTATCTACAGAGATTGCAACATCTGCCTCTCTCATAGCTGCAATATCGTTTATTCCATCGCCCATATATCCTACTACATAGCCGGCGTCTTTTAAGGCACTAACTACCAAATCTTTTTGAAGCGGCGTAAGCTCTGCAAACACAAAAGTATCTTTAACCTTATTAATAAGAGCATCTTCCGATAGATGTCTTATATCTTCACCGCTTAACACCTTTCCATCAAGTCCCAAGCTTTGAGCTATATGCTGGGCAACTAACTTGTTATCTCCCGTAATTATTCTAAGTTCTATTCCTAAATCTTTTAGCTTGCTGACTAAATCTTTTGCATCAGATTTGAGTGGGTCGTGAAGTATAACAAAGCCGATAAAAATCTCATCAGACTCGTCGTTAAAATCTATTCTTTCCTTGTCTACGTATTTATAAGAAACCGCAATAAGTTTATACCCTTGGCTACTATACAAAGTATAAAGTTTTTCAATATCTTGAATTGTATCTTTTATATCTAAAATCTTTCCATCTATCTCGGCATATTTGCAAACTTCTATGATGTGAGAGTAAGCACCTTTTGTTATTAAAACGTTTTTGTCATCTTTTTTTACTAAGATAGACAATCTTTTTCTGTTGAAATCATAAGGAATTTCATCTAACTTTTTATAATCTGAAATATCTAAATCTTTTTGACTTTCTTTTATAGCATCGTCAATCGGATTTTTATAGCCTGTTTGTAGACATGAGTTAACGCATGAAAAAATTGCAACCTTACTATCATCTTGATCTTTTATATTTTTGAATGCGAAAATTTTCATTTTTCCTTCTGTTAAAGTACCGGTTTTATCGCAACAAAAAACATTCATACTTCCAAAGTTTTCTATCGATGCTAATCTTTTAACTATCGCACCTTTATTAGCCATAAATCTTGCACCATAAGACAATCCAACGCTAACAACAGCAGGCAAAAGAACAGGAGTTATACCAATTCCAAGGGAAAGTGCAAATAATAGAGAATCTATAACACCTCTGTGATAGTAAGTATTTACAGCAAAAACAACGATAATTAAAATCGTTGCAACTTCTAATAGCGTATATCCAAATCTTCTTAAGCCTCTTTCAAAATCTGTTTCTGCTTTTCCAAGTCTTAATTTATCAGCAATTTTTCCGTATTCTGTATCTTTGGCTGTTTTGACAGCCTTCATAATTCCAAAACCGCTAACAACATGAGTTCCCATAAATACTTTATCGTTGGCGAATTTTTCAACCGGATATGGCTCTCCTGTAAGAAGAGATTCATTGATAAAAATGTCTTTTGCTTCTAATAAAACTCCATCAGCCGGCACCATATCACCGGCTCTTAAAACAACAATATCATCCGGCACAACATACTCAATAGGTATTTCCATCTCTTTTCCATCTCTAATTACATTAACATATGTCTTAACCATAGAAAGAAGCTTTTCAACTGTTCTATGTGCGCCTCTTTCCTGCCAAAAATCTAATATGCTACCAAGCAAAACAATCGTTATGATAACTAAAGCATCTATTGTTTCTCCTAAAATGGCTGAAAGTAGAGCGGTAAACAAAAGTAATAAGATGTAGGGACTTTTAAATTGATTTAAGAATAACTCTAAATCTGTAAATCTTTTTTCTTTACCAACTTTATTTAAACCATATTTTTTAAGTCTTTCTTCAGCTTCTCTTGAAGACAGTCCTACTATTTTTGGAGTGCTAGCTTTCATAATGTTTTCCGGATTTTTTATATTTTGGTTTGGTTATTATATCAGAAGAATTTTTAAATTAGGTTAAAGTAGGGATAAAAAGGAAAACGTTAAATATTATTTAATTTATACGAAGCACATTAATATAAAAAATCATTTAATATTATCCATACCAATTAACCTATTCAACATACTATGTAACATTTTAAAGCATGCAACAGTTTTTGCAACATCTTAGTCAAAATTTATTTCATAAATAATATCATTTTATAAAATACTTAATTTAATTGGCATGAAAATTTATATACATATTTTTTGAAAATTTTTTATGAGGTGTTGGTCATGGCAATTTTTATCAAGGTTGCACGAGTTAATGTCGTTGCCTGGAGCAGTTGCAACAGGTGAATTTTCTGAAGACGGAAGACTTTTATCTTACACTGGGGACATTTCAGAAAAAGCGGCAGAAATAGCTGCATTGATGGCTGCAGCTAACAGAGCTATAGGAAACATGCAAGCAAAAGGTTGGAGCGCATACACAGGTAAAGAAGGATTTTATCCTGTTCAAGGTTTTGCAGTAGCAGCCGGAAAATATGCTGCATGCATCATGGGAAATGTTGGAGTTTTTGTTGAGCTTTCAAAAGCTGACTTTGACAAAACTTTTGAAGTTTTAAGCAAGTATGTTTAATTAGGAGGTGGGTAAAATGGCAGACCTAAAAAATTTAATGTCAATCAAAGGTGTTTTTGCAGCAGGCGAATTTAATCCAGATGGCACACTTGTAGCTTACGAAGGAGATATAACTGAAGAAGAGGCAGCAATGGCAGCTGCAATGTGTGCAGCAAACAACGCAATGGCAAAAATGCAAACAGACGGATACACTGCATTTTCTGGCCAAGAATGGACTCCATTACATGGCTGGGCATTGACAGGTCCTAAATATTCAGTTTGTGTTGCAGGTAATGTTGGTGTATTCGTTAAAAACGATGAAGTTTCATTTAAGGAAGTTTTTAAAGCCCTTCTTTCTAAGTAATTAATTAACCCATGCCGGGAGTTTCTCCCGGCTAAAAAATCAAAGGAGTAGAAAAATGGCAAAATTCTTATCTGAAGAATGGATACAATTATACAAAGATGAATGGAATAAAAATGATAAGCTTGTTAATGATTTGAAAGGGTTTACTGCGTCTATAAAGTATTTTATAGAAAGAAAGCAGGAACATCTGCTTACATTCAGAGAATTAATACACTTGATAACACAGAAAGACCTCATTATAGTTTAAACAAAAAATCACCTTTACAATACTTTTATGATATTATGAATTCAAGAAAATAGGAATTTTCCCAAACCGGTATGGCTTATACAAAAACATTAAAAGGATAAGCTATGATTATAAACAAAAATAAAAGATTAATAATAACCGCTATGTTAGCTTTAAACTCTTTTACCGCCTTTGGGCAAGAAGATATATCAAGCATTATTATCTACATATGAAGAATCTATGGACTTAACCAATAAAACAAGAGTTGAAAGTCTTGGTCATTATACCCTTATTACAAGAAAAGAAATTGAAATGATGCAGGCTAACAAACTTTCGGATATACTTAAATCATTAAGACTACACACATTTGTGCAAAATAGTTTTGGAGTTTACCAATTAACGTCAGCCGGTGACGGAGTTGGAATTACAACTGAATACAGATTGTTTATAAACGACCATGAAGTAAGCTCATTGCATACAGACAATCCATTCCTTATTTATGACAACTATCCATTAGATAACATAGACCATATAGAGATTTATTGGGGAGCAGGTGCTGTTAGAATTGGAAATGAACCTTCAATAATAATGATTAAACTCTACACAAAACAGCCCGATAGAGAAAACGCCACTGTATTTAAAACATCTGTATCAACAACAAAAGATTATGGATTTAGCTTTACAGATGCAAGAAAGCCAAAAGAAAATTTTTCTTATTTAGTAAGCGTATATCAAGGATATGATAATTTTAAAACTCAACATTTAAATAACACTCCATTAGATAGAGATAATTTTAGGCAGCATGCATTTTTGCAATTTAACTACTATGATACATCTATAGATATAGGTTTTTCCCGTGTAAAAAGAGATGCTTATATGGGACTTGAAGTAGATAGAACCCCAGATTTTTCTAAAATAAGCTCGGAAGATGCTTATATATCAATAACTCAGTATTTACTTGATGACAAATCATTAAAACTAAATTTTGCCTACGATGAAAACAGAAGAAATGTAGAGTTTGAAAACAACGGCTTGTATTTACCAGCCTTAAGATTTCCAAACTATATGAACGTAAATTATTACTATGAAAACAGAAATCTTAAAAAATATACATTTAATATATCAAAAGAGTTTAAAACAGATAGAAATATATTACTTATAGGAAGCTCTGCAAAGTTTAAGAAAAATGATATATCAGATGTTTATCCTCCAGCTTTAAGAGATAAATACAAGTTCAAAAATCAAAACTTATACACTATTTTCGCAGAAAACCAATTTAACATAAATGAAAAGAATCTTTTATTTATAAGTTTAAAATATGACCATTATGATAGAGATGGTGGATTAGAAAAACTTAATAAGTTTATCTCCAGATTAGGTTTCATATCCTACATAAACAACGACCTTTATATCAAAGGATTTTTAACAAAAACTTATGTCCCCCCTTCTTTTTACGAAATTGAAAGCAGTCAAGACTCAAAAAATTTAAAATCAGAAGATGTAAAAGGTGGCAGTTTAGAATTAAACTATGAGAAAAATAAGAATAAATTTCAATTATTTTACGTGTATATGATAATGGAAAAGCTTATTGATTTTGGACTACGTGGAACCTATAACTTAGATAAATCAATAAAATCTAATCTGTTTGCTTTTGATTATGAAAGCCGGGTAGACGCAAATAAAAAAATTAACTTCTCTGCTTACAAAAATTTTATTAATTTTAACTCAACCAAATTAAGCCCAACATTTGGATGGTATGTTAGATATTTACAATCTATAGATAAGTTTGACCTGTTTGGAGAGTTAATATACAGAGAAGGCTTTACTGTATTTGATGGCAGCAAAGTAAGCCAAAGCTACAACTTTAACGCTGGTATAATTTATCATCATTCTCCAAATCTAAGCATAAAACTAAAAGGAGAAAACTTGTTAAACAGCTCTCCAAAGTCTGTTTTTCCACCAATACCATCTATGCTTCCAGCAAGTGTGTTTAACGCATACGATAGAAAAATTTTAGTTACTATAGAAAAGGTATTTTAACATGAAAACTTTAAGAATTTTGTTGCTCTTATTAGCTTTTGTAATTCCAGCATTTTCACAGCCTAATCCAGATTATGTTGAAGTTAGACTCATTGAAAAAATTCTTACAGATATGACTGATAAACAACCTGTTAATGTTTGCGTTGTAAACTACAATGTAAACAAAATACTAAATTATTCAAAATATCTTAGAATAACAAACTGTGAATATGCAGATTTTATGATAATTGGAAAAGATTCCGAAGAAATAAACTATAATAAACCAGCTATAGTGTTTGATGAAGACTTGATTAAAAAAGTTAAAAACGCTGTAGGTGCTTTATACTGGAAAAAAGGCAGACCTCAGCTTATCTTCATAAAAAGTAGACTTGATAAGTATAAAATCCAACTTCCAAGCGAATATAAAGGATATTTGGTAGATGAATCTGTTTTATCTAATATATCAAACAGTTCAAATACTAAAAATATATATCTTGTTTGGGAAAGATGAATTTTATAAGAGTATTTCTTAGAGAAATTCAAAGATACTCTATTTTATTATACGTCGGGTGAGAAATTACCTCCATAGTTTACTTTTTCTAAAAAAGCTATAACCAATAGCATATGCATATAGATAAGCAACAAAAGTCTTAACCTTTCTCCATCTACTTATAAGATTGAAAT
>NZ_JAPYVU010000068.1 GCF_028276765.1 Sulfurihydrogenibium sp. | reverse complement strand
AAATAAAGATTAGAGTTTTGCATTTTTACCTCCTTGGTGGAATTTTTGCTATTACAATTTTAACTGCCACCAAGGAGTTTTTTTAGATGTTTTATTTATATTTGAATTTCTCACCCAAAGTATTTAAGTATTTTATCTATCAAAAATTCATAAAATTATATCATAGGTAGGGGTTTATGGACTTTGGTATCTATGATTGAACTTACTCTCATTTGTCTGCTTTTTGATGTATATTTTGCTATGATTTTGGTCAGAATTATAACCTGTACACAACGTTGATTTTTAGAACAGTCTCAAATATAATAGAGAAAAGATGAATGAGAAAAAGGAAGATAGGCATGAGATTATTTAGGAAGTTTTGGATAGTTCTGATTTTTGTATTGGTTGTTTTGCCTGTGCAGGGGTTTGGAGAGGAAAAAAACGAAAAATCAGTTTTTAATGAAAAAAGTGTTAATTTAAAACTAAAAATTGATAAAGATAAGATAGAATATCAAATTTTTGCATATGTTGAACCCGGTACACCAATGGCATGGTGTGATGATGATACATTAGTTATTGGATACAGCGCAGAATCACTTCAAAAGAAGTTAAGAATTATTTCATTAAAAGACGTTGATCTGTTCCAATACAATAACACTCAAAAAATAAAGATTAAAGAAATAAACATACATACAGAAGATATTTATGATATTATAGGATGTACTACAGAAACAAATACAATTTATTTAAAAACTTTTGATAATAATCATATATACGCTTTAAATTTAAGAACAGGTGAAATTAAAAAATTCTTGCAAATATCAAATTTAAAGCCTTTGATGCTTTAAACAATGTGCTTGTAGTTAGCACTAATAATAAATCATATATAGATAACCAATTTTTAAGAAATGATGGAATTAAGCTAATTAAGATACCTAATTCATTTGATGTAAACCGGGAAGTTCTTTATATTTTACCTAATAATAAGCTATTAATGTATGAAACTGGGAAGTTTTATATTTATGATTATCAACTTAATAAGCTTACAGAGTTGGGTAAGGCTGCTTTAAGGCTTTCTAATTACATAGACCACCAAATCCTTTGTGATTATGATTATAAAAACAACAAGTTTTTTATATTATGCTGGGATATCGATTCTATTTTAAAATCGGAAAAAGGAAAAACTATAAAGCCAAACTATACTATAGATGTGCCGAGTTTATCAGATTTTAAAGTCATTTCATCTCAGGTTTTAATTTATGCAGAAAATAAAAAAGATCATGATTATTTATACTACTACTATTTTCCGAGCAAGGAAAAGGAATTATTTGCAAAATATCATAGCAGATTTACCAATGTAAATCCTTTTTTTAGTGAAAAACCATGCTCTTATTGTTTTACTCAATCTTCGGTAACAGGAAATAGCTTGGCTTATCTTTTGAAAGATAGAATTGTAATAATAACTTATAGATAGGGGGACGATTTGTATTAAAGTTAAAAATGCTTGTTTTAATACTAGCTTTTAATTAATATTTTTACTAAAAAAGAGGGGGTAAGGTATGAGAAGGCTCAAAATTTTCTGGCTTTTGTTGGTTTTTATACTGTTTATTTTACCGAAGCAGGGATATAGCGAGGATAACAATAAAGACTTTATAAAACCAGAAGAAGTTGTTAAGCAATTTATTATAAATAGAGCTAATACGAGTTTTATTGATAATAATCCTAATTACTGTAAAGATGTAGTAAAGTTTATTCTTAATGGAGAGAAGTATTTAGATCAAGTTTTAGGAGCTGGAGTAGACATTTTGGGAAACTTTTCTATTTTAAATGTGTCAATAAAAGGGGATACTGCTAAAGTAAAGGTAAAACTTAAATTTTGCGGTGGGTTATCAAATGATTTGAGCGGAGGTCCTGATAGATGGACAGAGATTGTAGTATATAATCTTGTCAAGGTAAATAATACATGGAAAATAGTATGGGATAGTCCACCAGATGAACCTCCTTTTCCGTGTGATGATTGGATATCTGTTTCAAATGCAATTAAACTTTATGAATATATATTGCATCATTATGATAAATTTAAATATCTTGGACCAAAAAAGAAATTAATTGAGGATATGAAAAAACTAAAAAAATGTGCAAAGGAGTAAAATGAGATGATCGTTTAAGAATTTAAAGTTCTGGCAGGATAGGAATGGAGAGAGAACGCACATGAGAAGGCTTAAAATTTTCTGGATTTTATTGGTTTTTATATTGTTTATTTTACCTTTTCAGGGGTTAGGTGAGGAGATAAAACAAGCTAATTGTAAATATTTAAACATCTCAAACTTTCTGGGTATAGATGATGTTAGTAATTTCGATAACAAATTAATTGCATCTTTCGGTCTGTTTGATGAATCTGGACCTTCATCATGGACAGCGATAGGAGTTTTAGATGAAAACGATAATCTAATGAAAATCCAAGAATTAGGGAAAAAGGCAAAAGATAATTGGCTTAGAAAAATTATCATTGATAAAAAAGATAATTTAATAATTGGTGTTGGAGCTGTAAACTACAGTGAATATACAAAATGGGGGAAAGGGTGGTTAGTAGCTTTAGATTACAATTTAAAAGTAAAGTGGGACAGATCGTTTCAATTAGGTGCCTTAACTCACTTTATAGACGGGGATATTACAGAGGATGGTTTATTAATTGCAATTGGTAATACACAATACATAAGAAACGATTTTCCAAATTCCTATTGTACATTGTTTGATCCTATTAATGGTAAAAATCTTAAGATTGAACTATTACCTAAGCCAATGGACTTTTTCTTGAATAAAGAAGATGGCTTTTATCTTCTCTTAACCTTAGAATTAGTCTCAACCTATAAATTAAAAACAGATAAACCTTGGCTAACAGTGCTGGATAAAAAATGTAAAGTTATAAATAGTATAGATTTAAGCTACGTAAAACACTTACCAATCAAGGAGGATGAATTTTCGAGATATACGTATTTTGCAACAACCTATAAAAATGGCTTACTAATTATGAGACATGATAAAGACACACATAATGTTGAATTGTTCTACATAGACTTGAATAATGTCCATGATAAAAGGTTTAAATATTTCTACTATACATTAAAAGAAGATATGTGCGAAATAAACTGTATATATTCAGCAAAAGATAAAAACTCTATTTTGTATGTAGGAAAAGTTTGTTCTAAAGATGGTATATATCAGGTAAAAGAAATAACAATTGAAAACCTGCCTAAGGTTGTATTTACAATGCGATGGAAAGTACCTGCTGAATTTAAATTAGATCCGGATTTTAGTGAGATTTTTATCTTAGATAAAAACAAGTATATTTTATTTGGTAGAGGTAAAGAAAATAAGAAACCAATTTTATGTGAAATTTTAAGATAAGGAGGTGATAAAAAATGGGAACTATAGGCCCAATAGGTGCTGATTGTATAGCGACAATATACCCTAAAGCAAAGGAAGTTTCTCAAAAGACAGGCATTGCTTTAGAATTGATTCTGGCGCAAGCTGCTGTTGAAACTGGATAAGGTTTGGTAGTAAAAAACCTGCTGAGGGAGGGAGTATAGCCCAGAAGAAATTATAAAATTATTACATGATTTGGGGTATGAGTATTGCAAGAAAGAACCAAGTGAAGATATTTTTCTTAATATAGTATGGAATGCAGTTATATGGGAAAATAATTTTGATCATAAATATATTTTTCCTGGTTTTGGTGCAGATCTATATGAAAGGAAACCCAAAACTGAAGAGGAAGAAATTGCTCAAAAACTTGAAAAATTAAACTTAGCTTTTATTGATACAGATCATGGCTTTGATTCAGTTTTACTTGTTTTTAAGACTTTTAAGATATTGGAAGTAGAGACATTAAACTTGAATGGTTTAGAAGTAAAGAAGGTGAAAGTTTTATACGACCAAATAGGGATATTTAACCCTTATGAATTTGGGAGAAAGGTAAAAGGATATAAAGCAGGATTTAGTTTTAAGAGAAAACCTATTGTAATTACATTACTATTTTGTAAAAACTTCCAAAAGCTGGAAGTTGTTCTTGCCTTCTAAAACGAAGGAATTTAAAGGCCCTTATTATTTATTACCTGTTCCACCATGTGCAGTGATTAAGCAGTATAAAACAGTGTATTTAAAAGTAACTCCTGAAAATTTTGAAAAGTATGTGTGTGAAGATATTAGAGTTCCAACTACAAATAAAATAAAAAAAGAAATTTTAACAGTGATAAAGGCACTTGAAAAGATTAAATAGGAGGATCTTAAAATGAGAAGGAGACTTAAAATTTCTTTGCTTTTAGTAACTTTTATGTTATTTATCCTACCAAAGCAAGGATACGGTGAGGAAAAAGATCCTATCAAAATTATCCAAATCAAAAACGGAATTAATTATTTTGATATAGATAATGATGGGATAAAAGATTTAATAATATCTGCTGACTTTTTAACTCCTATTGGAGGCAACATTTATATTGCTTATTCGTTTTATCTTAATCATGAAATTGAAAATCAAAAACATTTTTCTTACGTTCCAATAGAAGTCGTTGATGGAAAAGGAGCAGAAGCTAATATATATACCTATACTAAAGTTGGCGGATGTGGAAATGATATGTCAAAAGAAGAAACCAATATTTCAGGTCTGAGATTGATAAAATTTAAAAACGGCGTTTATCTAATATACACAGAAAAGAAATGTAATGAAAACAAAAACACTTTTACTGACAAATGTCCTTTTTCAGTAGTTATTTACCAATACGATGATGAAGATAAAGTCTTTGCTATTAAGAAAAAATCACAAACAAAAGAAATGTATTGTGATGCTGACGAGGTTTTAAAGAAAGATTTGATAATAAAATCAATAAAATCTATTAAATAGTAGATGAAAGGTATAATGACTATTTTTCTTAAAACATTCTAAGGTTGGTCAAAGTGGTAACTCAAGTTTAATCCCTATAACGTCGCACATCTCACAAACTAAATTCTGGTTTAAAATACTTACAAAGCCAAATTTAGAGGATTCAATGGAAACAAAGAAAATATACAAATTCATAATTTTAATGGGTTTTGTTAGCCTGTTTGGAGATACAGTATACGAAGGAACAAAAGGAATAGCAGGGCCTTATCTATACAGTCTTGGAGCATCGTTATTTATAGTAAGTTTTACAGCAGGACTTGGAGAATTCTTAGGCTATGCTTTGAGATTTATATCTGGCTATTTTTCAGATAAGTATAAAACATACTGGATTTTTACATTCATTGGATATGGATTGATAGCATCTATTCCACTTTTAGCACTGGTTGACAGATGGGATATAGCAGTTTTATTTATTCTGTTAGAAAGAATAGGAAAAGGAATTAGAAGTTCTGCAAGAGATGCGATAATCTCTTTTGCAACAAGCAATATAGGAAGAGGATTAGGATTTGGAATTCATGAAGCTTTTGATAGATTAGGTTCTATTATAGGACCGCTTGTATTCTTAGCTTCTTTTGGACTAACCGGGAGTTATAAGACAGGTTTTCTTGTCATGCTTATTCCTTTTATATTGCTAATGATGTGCTTGATTTTAGCTTATAAAATACTGCCTAACCCTTCTGTTACGGAAAAGCCACAAGATAAACAATATGACTCAAAAATCCTTTACATGTATATGCTTTTTAGCTTTTTTGCTATTGTCTCCTTTCCACAGTATCCGGTAATTTCTTATCATTTAAAAATGCACAATATTTTTAACGAACAAATAATAGTTTTACTCTATACTGTCACAATGGTCTTTGATCTAATTTTCTCATTATTGGTAGGAAAGTTTTATGACAAATGGAAATTTAAAGTTTTATTTTTAGTACCTATCGCAACGTTTGTACTACCAATTTTTACATTTCAGGATTCAAAATTTTTAGCAGTTTTAGGAATTGTTTTATATGGTTTTATTATGGCTTTTCATCAAAGTGTTATGAGGGCTGCGATAGCTGATTTAACTTCTATTTCTAAAAGAGGAACTGTTTATGGTTTGTTTAATCTAATTTTTGGAGTTGGCTATCTTTTAGGCGGTATCTTTATAGGCTACCTTTACAATTTTGGCTATTTTTATATAATGATTTTTGCTTTATTGAGCCAAATTCTTTCAATGTATTTTTTAATAAAGCTGAATCATAGATATTAAAGCTAATTGCTAATTAAAAATCATCTTTTATAAAGACCATAAGTGAAACCGGAAGAAATCGTATGCTTATTAATAAATCTTTCAACTTCTTCTCTCGATAATCCTGCAGGCAATCCTAAGCTTTCAACATCTAAAGCAAATACCTTAAAAAAGTATCTATGAGGCTTTCCTCTTGGTGGACAAGGACCGCCATATCCAATTTTTCCAAAATCATTTTGTCCCTGCTTAATACTTCCAACAACCGATTTTTTAGGAAAATTTTCTTTAAGTTCCAATACATTTGATGGAATGTCATAAACTATCCAATGGGTAAAAGTTCCGATTGGAGCATCCGGGTCATCCATTATGATTGCATAACTTTTTGCATTTTCAACCTTACTCCAAGATATGTGCGGAGAGATATCAAGCCCATCGCACGTGTATTGGGTAGGTATAAAATCTCCTTCTTTAAAAGAATATGAATAAACTTTCATCTTTTCTACTCCTTTAGATAAACCCAAAACAAATAAGCTTAAAAAAATTACCAGTATAAACCTTTTCATAGATTTAGACTTGCTTTTACTCTTATTTTTCCGCCTTTATTTACTATAAGTTTATATCAAAAAATTCAATTTTCAACATATAAAAAAAATTTTTATAAAAATCCAATTTACCTTTGATAAATCAAACAGCGTTATATCTTTCTGTACAAGCTAAAAGAACATGGGAAAATATTATATAAGAATTTAAAATCATGAAAATCGGAGGATAAAGATGAGAAAGAAAGTAGAAACATCTACCTACATTCAGAGAATTAATACACTTGAAAGAAAACTTTTAAAACAAGTAAAAGAATTAGATGATGTTATGGAAAAACATCCAGAAATAATCTTTAGATTACAAGTTGTAGAATTTGATTTAGAACACTGTAGTAAAACTTGCAGTTGAAGCTTTTGGTGTATCAAAATCTACCATATACAGATGGATTAAAAATTATAAAAGCAGTAATAACAATCCTTTATCTTTAAAAAATCGTTATGTATC
>NZ_JAPYVU010000067.1 GCF_028276765.1 Sulfurihydrogenibium sp. | reverse complement strand
CCTTTATAACCCACACGGTTCAGATGTAACGAGAATTTAAATTTGAAGAATATGAAAAAGAAGATGCTTTATAACCCACACGGTTCAGATGTAACAATATCATATTCAGTATATCGTTGTTTTTAGAAATTCTTTATAACCCACACGGTTCAGATGTAACTTAATTTTTATGGTTTTTATGATGGTAAAGAATTTACTTTATAACCCACACGGTTCAGATGTAACTAGTACAGGAGCAGGGAAGACCTCAGTTAGGAAAGGGTCTTTATAACCCACACGGTTCAGATGTAACCCGTTAACTTTTAACTCAAAAATAAATTCGCAAAAACCTTATTCAATTGCCAAGCTGTAAAACATTATACCAAATTTTTAAAAAATCCGCAAGTTGAAGTTTTTTGCAGCAAACCTCGATATACAGAAAATATATTATTATATTTTATCCTTTAACATCCCATCACAAGCCTACCGCTGAAAACCTCAAACTCAGAAGCCCGCTGCAAATACCACTCCTTAACTTCCCGATCTTAAAAAATTTTAAAATAAAAAATTACAAATTTTCAAAAATTTAAACATTAAAAATTTTAAAATCAAAAAGTTTAATTTAACAAATACTTACAACTACTCTTCAAAAAATCCCTTTCAAACTTTTATTATACAAGCTTAAATCAAGCATCAAAAAATAAAATCACATTACCAATATCTTAGCTTTACTGACTACTAAATCATTCTACCAAACATGAAAATAATCAAGTAAAAACAGCTAAGTTATTGATAAACAAACTTTAAACGTCTCACGTTTCACGTCTCACGTTATCACGTAAAGCAAGCTTGTGTGGGCTAACCTATTCAATTACCAAGGTTCAGTTAAAAAATTAAAAAGTTAATATAAATATACAAAAAAATTTTCTACACGTCAAGCAGATGTAAGACTGTCCCAAAAATCAAAATTGTCATTCTGAGCAAAGCGAAGAATCTCATATTTTTCTTTTCAAGTCAAAAAATCAAAAAAGAGATCCTTCGGACTTACGTCCTCATGATGACGCACAAAGGTAAGTTTATGAGAATTTTGGAACAGTTTTAACAGAAATTGAAAAGAATGATGAGAAAATTAGCAAAAGATTTAGATTCTTTATCAGCTACAGAAAAACAATATTTAAAGTCCTGCTAAGAATATTCTTGATGATAATAGTTTTTTTGTGTATGGATGTTGAGGATTATCAAAAATTTCAAAAACTTTACCTTCCTCCAACAGCTCTCCTTTATACATAACTAAGACTCTATCAGCAACCTGGGCTACAACTCCTAAATCATGAGTAATAAGAAGAATTCCCATGTTTAAAGTTTCTTTTAACTCATTAAATAAATTCAATATTTGCAGAGAAATTGTAACATCAAGTGCAGTCGTTGGCTCATCTGCTAAAAGATAATCAGGATTATTTACAACAGCAATAGCTATTACAGCTCTTTGCTTTAGTCCACCGGAAAGTTCGTGAGGATATTGATTAAACCTTTGCTTTGGATTTGGTATCTTTACTTTCTCCATAGCACTTAAAGCTAATTCTTTTGCTTCATTTTTTGATACTTTTTTATGAGCCAAAATCGTCTCTACTATTTGCTCACCAATTGTCATTAAAGGATTTAGTACCGCAGATGGCTCTTGAAATACCATTGATATTTTGTTTCCTCTAAGTTGTCTTTTTTCTTCTTTGGATAAAGAATCTAAATCCTTATTATCAACGATGATTTTACCTTCTTTTTTAGCATAGCTTGGAAGAATATCCATGATAGCCTGACATGTAACACTCTTACCAGAACCGGATTCTCCAACAATTGCTACAATTTCACCTTTATTTAAAGAAAAAGAGACTCCTTTCAGAGCCTCTATGATTTGATTTTCTATTTGAAAGGAAACTTTTAAATTTCTAACTTCTATCACTTTAAAATATCTATCAATTTATTTAATTTATCAGCAGGTAATGCACCTGATATTGCTACACCCTTAGGGAAGATTATCGTCGGTGTTCCGTTAACTGAGTTAGCTTGACCGTATTTTAGATTGTTATCTATAGCTTGCTTTCCAGCATTACAAGGTTTTTCAAGAGATGCAAGCCCATTTTCATCACCTTTAGCTGTATAAGAAAATGCAGTGTCAAGCATTTTTTGCTTTGCCGCATTGTCGTTTTGACAAATAATATTTTGAGCCACTCCTGATGCGTGTTTGTGGAATGGCAGTGGATACATAATCATTTCAAACGAAACATCTTTTCTTTGAGCTAAGACTTTTTTAATTTCTTCATGCAGTCTTGCACAGAATGGACATTGAGGGTCTGTTATAACATAAATTTTAATATTTCCATTTCCATATGCTACGTTAGGTTTTGGCATGCTCTTTAAATCTACTATATTAACAGATTCTAATAAACCTTCTTTTTTCAACAATTCAACTTTTTCTTTACCTAAAATCTTAACAAGCTTTACTTCTTTTTCTGAGTTCGCCTGTGCTTGTAATTGCTGGAGTCTTTCTCTTGTCAAGCTAACTTTCTTATTAATATCTATTATTTCACCATTTACCAAGTATTTTAAATTACAGTCAATATAGATTGGCACTTTTCTTCCACCGCTTTCGATAACAACCTCATATAAACCACTAATTGGAGTGTTTGAAACACTTACAACCCTGGCATTATTAAGTATGCCCGATAATGCCTTTTGAACTTCTGATGTGCTTACTTTAGAATCACTACCTAAGCAACTTTCTGCTGCAACTGTTAATGACGATGCAGTTAATAATCCTGCTAAAAATAACTTTAACTTCATAAGCTTCTCCTTTTAATTTTTTTACCTTTCTAAAATAATTATATAATATTTTGAGTATACACTGAGGCAAGAAATTCAATAAAATTATGAGATTCCTTGTACGGCTGCAGAATGGCAGTGTGTATTTTTGGAACGGTCTCATAGCCTTAGCAAGATGTTTGTAAAAATCAACGTTGTTATTTTACAGCTGGCGAAGAAATTTCATTTTTGTCTTTCTCTTCCTTGCAAATAACAAAAGAAGAGAAGATTTTCTTTAGAATAAAGTCCTCAAGATAAAAAAGTAAACTTACAAAAATTTTAGGAGTCTCACGCAAGTCTGAAGAGTCTTAGCTTTTTTGATAAAATAAAAATTATTTACGCTATTAGAATAATCAAGGAAAATTTTTGATATCAGGAGTTTTATAAATGAATGTTTTACTTATAGGCGATGTAATCGGTAGAACCGGCAGGAGGGCTGTTAAGTCAGTTCTTCCTAAGTTAATTGAAGAATTAAACATTAACTTTGTTGTTTTAAACGGTGAAAATTTAGCACATGGAAACGGCATCACAAAATCAGTTTTTCAGGAGATGATAGAAGTAAAGGTTGATGTTATCACATCAGGAAATCATACCTTCGATAAAAAGGAAGTTTTTGAAATCATTGATGATGAAAGACTTTTAAGACCTGCAAATTTACCGCCAACTGCACCGGGAAAGGGATTTAATGTATATGAAAAAAATGGTTATAAAGTAGCTGTTATAAACCTAATGGGTAGAGCTTTTATGGGAATGGTCTTAGATTGTCCGTTTAGAAAGTTTGATGAAATTTATGAGATTATCAAAGATAAGGTAGATTACATTATCGTAGATTTTCATGCTGAAGCAACGTCAGAAAAACAAGCATTTGGCTATTATGTAGATTCAAGAGCTGATATAGTTTTTGGAACCCATACTCATGTACCAACAGCAGATGAAAGATTTTTGCCCGGTGGTACCGCTTTTATATCAGATGTAGGAATGACAGGAGCTTTAGACTCTGTTATTGGCGTAAGGAAAGATGAAATCATAAAAAAATTTATCTCAGGAATTCCACAAAAATATGAACCTGCTGAAGGTCAGTTTATTTTTAATGCACTTTATGTTAATCTTAAAGATAGGAATTTAAAGAGAATACAAATAAAGGAAGAGGTCGGGAAAGAAAGTAAGGGATAAGAATTGAGAATAAAAATAAAGGTGAGAATATGAACTATAAAAACTTTTTAGACTTACAACTTTCAGAAATAGGAATTGGGACATACTTAGGAAATCCTGACCCGATAACCAATGAAAGCTACAAAAATACCATCAAAAAAGGAATAGAGCTTGGTGTTAATGTTGTAGATACTGCTATAAATTATAGAGATATGGAAAGCGAAAGGGTAATCTCAGAAGTATTGCAGGAAGTAGATAGAAGTAAAGTCATAATCTCCACAAAAGGTGGATATTTTCCAAGAGACAACAGGCTTAAAATTGACAACATCACAAAATACTTAAAAGAAGAATTTATAGATAAAGGCATTATTACAAAAGATGATATCACACCATATGGCAATATACTTACTCCAAAATATATAGATTGGTCATTTGAAAAAAGCTTAAAAAACCTAAAAACAAATTATATTGACGTTTATTTTCTTCACAACCCAGAAGACCAGCTACAGATTGTTTCAAAAGAAAAGTTTTATCAAAAATTATGGACAGCTTTTAGGTTGTTAGAAGGAAAGGTTAAAGAAGGTAAGTTAAGATATTACGGTCTTGCAACATGGAACGGCTTTAGAGTAGAAGAAAGTCATCCACAGCATCTAAATCTGTATGAAATTTTCAAGATAGCAAGAGAAGTTGGCGGAGAAAACCATCATTTTAGATTCATTCAGCTACCATACAATATTTCAATGCTTGAAGCATTTAAACTAAAAAACCAGCCTTATGAAGGAAGATATTACTCAACCTTAGAGCTTGCCAATAAGCTTGGAATTTACACATACATTAGTGCTCCTTTACTCCAAAAAAGGGTTTTAAGAAACTTCCCGGAAAACGTAAAAGAGTTGTTTAAAGTAAAAAAGGATGTTCATATTCCTATTCAATTTGTAAGAAGTACCCCATACGTTGGAACTGTTTTAATTGGCATGAGTAAAGTAGAGCATCTTTTGGAAAATGTAGAGATAGAAAATTATCCAAAGCTTGAAGAAAGTGAAATTTTAAAGTAGTATTACCCTTATCCGTTATTCTGAAGACTTTAGTCTGAAAGGTCTTTTTTAGAAGAAAGTTAATAATAAGTAGAGACAATTCATGAATTGCCATTAAGGTGAGTAGGTGATAGTCAAAAAGCGGAAATTCTCCGCTGGCTGTAGAACGACGATGTTGTTTTTAGTACAGTCCGGCGTTAAAAAACCAGTACAAACTTGAAAATCCAGTCTCTAATAAGCAAAAATTAAAACACTATCTTAATATTTAACTTAAAATCTTTTCCTTCCACTTTTTAGCTATTGATAACACTCTTTCTTTTTCTACAGTTAAAACTTCCTTATTTTTAACTACAACCTTTCCATTTATTAATACAGTATCAACATCACTACCCCTTGATGAATAGACTATTTGTATGTATGGGTCAAAAAGTGGCTGTAAGTGTGGTTGATTTATATCAATTATCACTAAATCTGCATACTTACCAACTTCTATACTTCCTATTTTTTTGTCCAATCTAACTGCTTTTGCTGCATCTCTTGTTGCCATTGCTAAAACTTGTTTTGCAGGTAAAACTGTTGGATTTAAGTTATATCCTTTGTGTAATTTTGCAGCAGTAGAAAGCTCACCGATAATATCAAGGTCATCGTTTGAAGCTGTTCCGTCGGTTCCAAAAGAAACAATAATTCCCTTTTCTAACATTTTTGGAACGGGTGCAATTCCTGATGCTAATTTTAAATTACTCTCCGGACAGTGGGCAATCTTTACATTTTTTTCTGCTAACAGCTCGACCTCTTCATCTGTAGGATGAACCATATGGGCTGCCAAAACCCTATCATTTAAAACTCCAATATTGTTTAGATGTTTTACTGGTGTATCGCCATATCTGTTTTTTATATCTTCAACTTCATGTAAAGTTTCTGATACGTGTATGTGATATACAACGTCATAATCTACTGCAACCTGCATGGATTTTTGTAGTGTTGGAGGGCTACATGTGTAAGGTGCATGTGGTCCTATTGCTGGATATATAAACTCATCATTTTTATATTCTTTTATAAAATCTATGGTTTTTTGGATTCCTTCATCTGGTGTTTTTGCTCCTGGAGTAGGAAAATCAAGAATTCCTGTAGTCAATACAGCTCTCATTTGAGCGGATTTTACGGCATCAGCAACTGCATTTTCGTAAAAATACATATCAACAAAACATGTGATACCATTTCTTAACATCTCATAACATGCTATATCTGTACCATCTTTTACAAACTCATAACTAACAAACTTTCCTTCAACCGGCCAAATATACTGCTCAAGCCATACTTTTAAAGGATTATCACTTCCATATCCTCTAAGCAATGTCATTGCAGCATGGGTATGTGTATTTATAAATCCGGGTAATACAATATTTCCATTAGCATCAATCACTTCTCTACTTTCTAAATTCTCTTTATTTTCTCCTACTTCTGCGATTTTTCCATCTTTTATCGCAATATATCCATTTTTATATTCTGTAAAGTTTTCATCCATTGTTAAGACCCAAGCATTTTTAATTACCAAATCAAACATCAATTTACCTCCTGTATTTTTTTATAATCAAAATCCACTATGTTTCTATCTTTTTTACTAAACTCAATTCCAATCAAATAAACTTCTTCATACTTACCTAAATATTTTTCATAATACTTTTTCTCTTCAACCTGTTTTAAAGCTGTTTTTTCTGGCTGGTCTTCTACTACTTTAAACTCTATGATGTACGCTTTGTTATTGTATATTACTGTTAAATCTACTTTGCCTTTATTAGTAGTATCCTCTGCTACTGTTTCAAATCCTGCTCCACTAAATAAGGCATAGACAATTGATGCATAAAAGCCTTCATAGCTTTCTAAATCATTTTTTCTATACCAATCATATGGTATGCTTGCAAAAAATCTATGTAAGATGTCTTTCAGTTTTTCTATTTGATTGTCTCTTAAGGCTTTTTCTAACTCATTTTCTGTCTTATCTTTTAAACTACGGTCAGAAACAAAATGTAGCAAAAAGAAGTTATTTAAACTTACTTTTACTTCATAGTTTGGATATGAGAGTGTGTAAACCTCTCTGTATAGTCTTCTTTCTACATCTTTTATTGTCAAATATCCTGTTTGAAAAAGTAGATTTTCTACATATAAATCATCAATATCAAGGTTTGATAAAAGCTCTTCTCCTACTTCTAAGTTTTCTAATTCTGGCAAGTAATAATTGTATTGTTTAAAAAGCTTGATTAAAAATGTAGGCGTTCCTGTTTCAAACCAATAAGGTCTAAATATTTTCTTATTAAATAGCAGTAGAATATCAAAAGGATTGTAAACCTTTTCTCCAAGCCAGCTATAGCCGTTATACCATCTTCTTACTTCTTCTTTATCAAAATCTTTTATCCTATCTGCAAATACTGTTTCTAAATCTGTTTGTGTAT
>NZ_JAPYVU010000066.1 GCF_028276765.1 Sulfurihydrogenibium sp. | reverse complement strand
AAAAGAATCTTTTGAAGACCTCGCCCATCCCTTAGCTTCCTTATTCATTTGCCAAGGTCCTTTATCTCAGTCGATTTTTTAAACAGACAAAAATTCTATCACTTTTTATTTCTTTTGTCAAGAGGTTGTATAGGTTATACCGGTTTGGGAAAATTCCGATTTTCTTGAATTTATAATATCACAAAAGTATTGTAAAGGTGATTTTTTGTTTAAACTATGATGAGGTCTTTCTGTGTTATACCATAACATATATTGCAGCATCTTTTTATTAAACTCATGAATATCTTCTAATTCGTAATCTTCATATTCATTCTCTCTACATATGCTTGTCCTTTTGGATATCTTGGATAGTTAAAATAATGTTTTATATCTTTTTTCTTTAATGCTTTGGTAAACTCACCTAAGAATTCACTGCCATTATAGGAGTTAAAATAATGTTATTAAAATTATAGTGAGGAATAGTAATACCTTGGGTGAGAAATTAGCGGTTTTTATAGAATTTAAAAATGAGATCCTTCGGCCTTAAGGCCTCAGGATGACAAGGAAAAGGTTGATTAATAAGTGTTAAAGGAAGGATAACCTTATTCGTCATTCTGCAGCCGGCGAAGAATCTCATGTTTTTAATGAATTTCTCACCCGACGTATGTTATTAAAATTATAGTGAGGAATAGTAATGGATAAGAAAGAATACTTTGAAAAAATACTTAGACAGATCTACCGAGGAATTAGTAAAAGAACTTTTCCTAAACATTATAACAACCTTAACATAAATGTCCAGAGAGATAAAAAAGATAGATTAAGACCACAAATATTACCCAACTCTTACAAAAGAGTCAACGAAGATTACATAGACCTTCTTATGAGTTTAGTATACAATGGATACTTAGAAAGCAAGATAGATTCTACACTAAAAAGCTTGGGCTTAACTACTTTAAAACAACGTATGGATATAATTAAAAAAACAGCTTATAGAAAGACTTTAGTGTCTTTAAGGTTGAGGTAGTAAAAGATGTGTCTGCTGAAACACTACTGAGAGAAACCGTAAAGAAAGTAAAGAGAGGAAGTTTGATACATACAGATAAATTCAAAAGTTATGATGGTCTTGTGATGGATGGATTTAAGTATGAGAGAATAGATAAAAGTGTAAAGTTTGCAAGAGGCTGCTAAAATTTCATAGTGTAATAAGGATAATTCTATCTGCTATCTAAAAGAGCTTGAATTTAGGTATAACCTTAGGGATAATATTGATGATATTTATATAAAGTGTTTAAGTGGAATAAATTGATGAATTGCCTATAATATTTCAGGTACAAAGGAGGATTAATAATGGAAAGGTTATACTCACCATGGAGGTCTCAATATATAGATGGTCTTGAAAAGTCAGAAGGTTGTTTTTTGTGTAAAGCCTACCAAGAAAATAATGACGAGAAAAATCTTTTATTGTATAGAGGCGAAAGGGCTTTTGTTATATTAAATCTATTTCCATATAATGCAGGCCATCTAATGGTATGTCCTAATGAACATATAGGAGATTTTACTGTTTTAGATGATAAAACTTTATGTGAAATTTCTTTATTAACTAAAGAGATGGTCAAGCTCTTGAAAAAAGTTTTAAAACCGGATGGGTTTAATGTTGGCTATAATCTTGGAAGAGCAGCGGGAGCAGGTCTTGAAACCCATATTCACAATCATATAGTTCCAAGATGGAATGGAGACACAAACTTTATGCCTGTTTTGGGAGAGGTAAGAGTTATTTCTCAAGATTTAAAAGAAATTTATTTTAAATTAAAAGAAGAATTAAAAAGATGTTAAGCAAAATTAGACTTATTTTATGGTTATTTATTCTGTTGGCAGCAGGATACTTTGTAGCAATGAATAATATTTCTGTTACTGTTAATTTGCTTCCAGGTTACCAAACGGTACCACTTCCTTTGTCCATAATTATTCTTATGAGTATTATTGTTGGAGCTATGCTTGCTATTCTAATGACAATTGGAGACTGGATTAAATTTAAGATCGAAATTTCAAGATTAAAAAAGCAGCTTGAAATTTGTAATAAGTCAAAAGAAGTGCAGGAAAGTGAGTAAGAAATTTCAGAAAAAAGAGATATTTTTTGCAAAAATGTCGCGAAAATTTTTGTAAGTTTATTTTTTGCTACCAGTAGCAAAAAGACATAAAGGAAAAAGATTCTTTCCACTAGCTGCAGAATTGCAACTTTACCTTTGAAAGGCAATCATGAATCATCCTTACTCTTTCACTTTCCTTGTCATCTTAAGAACTTAAGCCCAAATGATCTCTCTTTTTTAAATTTTATAAAGTCGCCAATTTCTCACACCAAGGTATAAATTTAATAATAGCAATCTTTTTGCGACCAAATTTATTATGCATTTTCTTTAACTTTTTCTTTCTTTATTACTTCTGCTTCTATCTCCTTAGGTGTAATAACTTTTTCGTCCTCTTTCTTCTCTTCTCCAGATATGGCTGCCTTAAAGCTTCTAATTCCTTCACCTAAGCCTCTTCCAATCTCAGGCAACTTTTTTGCACCAAAGAGTAAAATTATAATCCCAAATATTAGCAAAAGTTCTGTCATTCCAATAGAACCCATTATACTATCCTCCTGTTAGTGAGATTTTAATGACCTAATTACTTTTATAACATTTTCAGTTTCCTCTTCTATTTTAAGAGGTTCCCATTCTTTTATAGTATGTCCTTTATCATCTACAAGAATTCCTTTTCTTATGACTTTTTATTTTTCTATTCCGTTTACAAATACTTCTTCATAAGCTCCTAATCCTCTAATTGTTTCCAATGTAGGTTCAGATAAGAGTTCAAAATTTATGTTATATTTATGCTTAAATTCTCTATGTTCTTCAACAGCGTCTTGGCTGATTCCTATTTCAATCACACCTTCTCTTTGAATTTCTTCCAAGTTTTCTTTAAATGGACATTCAGATCTATTACATTTAAATTTTTCATCCGTTGGATAGATGTAAATAAAAATTGGTTTTCCTTGACCGAGTAAATCATTTAGAGACACAGGCGGCTTATATTCTGTATTCAATAATTCAAAATTTTGAATAGCTTTAGCCATAACTTAAATTTAACTCCCATGTTACACATTTACAGTAAATTATAACATAAGAGATTAAAAAATCAAATTTTCTAGATATTGTTCCAAGAATCCCTACTGTCATTCTGCAGCCGGCGAAGAATCTTGACCTCAAAGATGTCATTTTGAGCAAAGCGAAGAATCTCCTTTTTACAAAAAACATTAAAAAATAAGATTCTTAACTACGTTCAGGACGACACGAAAAGGTAAGCTTACAAGAATTTTGGAACTCTCTTCCTTTATCGATATCTTGGATGAGGAATTCAATAAAAGCAGGGGATTCTTGTCAGTTGACAAATAAGATTATCCTATCTCTTATATCTATCAATAAACTTTTGACTGTTATGCTGAGGCTATAAGTCGAAGAATCTTCTCTTAATTAAAATTAGATAATTAAAGTCCCCTCCCCTAAAGGGAGGGAGTGTTGAATGTTTTATATAGAATCTATTATTCTGTTAAATGTTTCACTTGGTCTCATTGCTTTTTCAGCTTTTGCATCGTCTGGATGGTAGTATCCGCCTATGTCTTGTGGTTTACCTTCAGAATCTGCTATTTCTTGAAGGATTTTTTGCTCATTTTCTTTTAAGTCGGCAAATACTTTTTCAAATTTCTTAGCTAATTCTGGGTCTTTGTCTTGAGCAGCTAAAGCTTCTGCCCAATACATAGCAAGGTAGAAATGAGAACCTCTGGTATCAAGTTGACCAACTTTTCTTCCTGGTGTTTTATTATTTTCAAGATATTTTTGTATTGCTTTGTCTAAGGTTTCTGCAAGAATTAATATTCTTGGATTATCTTTTCCATGTAATGTTTTTAATTGTTTGTAAGCTAATCTTAATGATTCTACGAATGCGAGGAACTCTCCAAGGCTATCCCATCTCAAGTGTCCTTCTTTTAAGAATTGTTCTACGTGCTTGGGAGCAGAACCACCAGCACCTGTTTCAAATACACCACCGCCAGCAATCAATGGAACGATTGATAAAGACCTTGCTGATGTACCTACCTCAATGATTGGGAATAGGTCTGTTAAATAGTCTCTTAAAACGTTACCGGTTACAGAAATAGTGTTTAAACCAGCTCTAAATCTTTTTAATGTAAATTTCATAGCATCTTCTGGAGATTTGATGTACCACTCAACATCAGATAAATCGTATTTTGGAAGCTCTTCTTTTACTTTTTCTATAAGTTCCTTATCGTGAGCTCTGTATTTATCAAGCCAAAATACTATTGGATCACCGCTTTCTTTTGCCCTGTTAACAGCTAATTTTATCCAGTCTCTGATTGCTATATCTCTTGTGATGCAGCTTCTATAAATATCTCCTGCTTCAAGTTCATGTTCGATTAATACATTACCTTCTTCGTCAACGATTCTGATTTTTCCATCTTCTGGTGGGAAGAATGTTTTGTCGTGAGAACCATACTCTTCAGCTCCCATTGCCATTAAACCTACGTTTGCAACGCTTCCAACGGTTGCAGGGTCAAACTGTCCGTTAGTTTTAATATCTTCAACTATCTCTTTATACATTCTTGCATAGCTTCTATCCGGGATCGTGATTACACAGTCATCTTCTTCACCTTTTGGACCCCAGCCTTGTAAACCGTTTTTAATAACTGCCGGAACAGATGCGTCAATGATTACGTCATTTGGTCTGTGTAAGTTTGTAATTCCTTTGTCTGAATCCACCATATACATTCTTGGTCTTTTTTGGTAGATTTCTTCAATTGTTTTCTTGATTGCAGCTTGTTTATCTTCTGGCAACTTAGATAATTTAGCTTCTAAATCTGAAAGACCGTTGTTTGGATTGAATCCGATCTCTTCAAGTTCTTTTCCAAATTTTTCAAATAATTCTTTGAAATAAACTCTTATAGCATCGCCAAACATTACAGGGTCAGAAACTTTCATCATTGTTGCTTTTAAGTGTAAAGAGAATAGAATATCATCTTCTTTAGCTCTTTCAAGAACTTTTTCATAAAAGTCTCTTAACTTTCTTCTGCTTAAGAATGTTCCATCTACAACATCGCCAACAGAAACCTTAACGCCATCTTTTAATACTTTAACTTCTCCATTTTTGTTAACAAACTCGTACCTTATTGTTGTATCTTTTTTGATGGTAACTGATTTTTCGTTTTCATAAAAATCTCCGCCTACCATATGAGCTACATGAGCCTTCGAGTTAGGGCTAACAGCTTTCATTTTATGTGGGTATTTTTTAGCATATTCTTTAACAGATTTAGAAAGTCTTCTGTCTGAATTTCCTTGCCTTAAAACAGGGTTAACTACAGACCCAACAGCTTTCATGTATCTTTCTCTAATTGCTTTCTCTTCTTCTGTCTTTGGGTCTTCCGGAAAATCTGGAAGGTTGTATCCTTGAGATTGTAATTCTTTTATTGTTGCTATAAGCTGAGGAATAGATGCAGAGATGTTTGGAAGCTTCATAATATTAGCTTCTGGTTTCCAAACAAGCTCTCCTAAGTAAGAAAGCTCATCAGGAATTCTTTGATCTTCTCTTAAATACTCTGGAAATAGCGATATAACTCTTCCTGCTAGAGAAATGTCTCTTAACTCAATTTCAATGTCTGCATCTTTTGTAAAAGCTCTCATGATTGGTAGTAAAGAATAAGTTGCAAGTGCCGGTGCTTCATCAATTTTTGTCCAAACAATAGTTGCCTTTGACATTTTCGTACCTCCCTAAAAATTTTTTGCATAAAAAATATAACATTGTTTGATTTTTAAGTCAAGAAAAATATAACGCTGTTTGATTTATCAAAGGTAAATTGGATTTTTATAAAAATTTTTTAATATATGTCGGGTAAGAAATTTAATAAAAGTATGAGATTCTTCGCCAGCTGCAAAATGGCAGACAAGATGATATCTTCATTAAAAATCTTTTTGGAACATTTTCTCTCACGGTGTATTTTATTGTAAAATTATTTTGATGGATTTAAATTAAAATTACAGTATTAACATAGGGGTGTGAACTTATGGCATATGGAATACCACTTGAAATATATCAGATGCTCGAAAAGGTACTTGGAAAAGAAGATGCTCAAAAAGCTGTTGATATACTCCAAAAATCTATCAATGAATCCTTAGAGTCTTCTGAAGAAAAATTGAAAATCTCTATCTCGGAGGAGCTTAAAAAAGAACTTGCTTCCAAGTATGATGTTGAATTGCTAAGACAAGAAATGAAGACATTAGAAGTCGAGCTTAAGAAGGAAATTGAAATAACAAGGGTAGAATTCAAGAAAGATTTAAGAATTGCGGTTATCATTTTGATTGCAATTATAGTAATTTTAAATCAAAATTCTTTAGAGCTTTTAGCTAAATTAATCGGTATCGTAAAGTAAAAAGCTAGCTAAGGGAGCAATAAAATGGCATATGGAATACCATCAGAGGTATATCTAACAATCTCAAAAGATTGCTTATAAAAATCAACATTGTCTTTTCTGCAGCTCAAAAAAAGATAAAACTCTTTGTGCTTACATCCTCAGGACAATGACAAAAAATTAAACTTACGAGAATTTTGGAACACTCTTTGGTGTGTTTCTATTGTTTTACTGTTGTAGTGTCTGTTTTTTAGTTTCCTTATAAACTCTTCTAATCTCTCCTCCATGACTATACCGCTTTCCACTGAAAATCCACTATGTTTCTATCTTTTTTACTAAACTCAATTCCAATCAAATAAACTTCTTCATACTTTCCTAAATACTTTTCATAATACTTTTTCTCTTCAATCTGCTTTAAAGCTGTTTTTTCTGGCTGGTCTTCTACTACTTTAAACTCTATGATGTACGCTTTGTTATTGTATATTACTGTTAAATCTATTCTGCCTTTATTAGTAGTATCCTCTGCTATTGTTTCAAATCCTGCTCCGCTAAATAGGGCATAAACAATTGATGCATAAAAGCCTTCATAGCTTTCTAAATCATTTTTCCTATACCAATCATATGGTATGCTTGCAAAAAAGCTATGTAAGATGTCTTTTAGTTTTTCTATTTGATTATCTCTTAAGGCTAATTTGATAGCTATATCTGTTTTGCTTTTTATACTTTTGTCTTGCAAAAAGTAAAGTAAAAAATAGCTGTTAAAACTTTTCTTTACTTCAAAATTAGGATAGCTTAGAATATAAATTCTTTCTGTAGGTTCTTCTATTACATCTTTTATTGTCAGATATCCTGTTTGAAAAAGTAGATTTTCTACATATAAATCATCAATATCAAGATTGGATAAAAGCTCTTCTCCTACTTCTAAGTTTTCTAATTCAGGTAAATAATAATTGTATTGTTTAAAAAGTTTGATTAAAAACGTAGGTGTTCCTGTTTCAAACCAATAAGGTCTAAATATTTTCTTATTAAATAGCAGCAGAATATCAAAAGGATTGTAAACCTTTTCTCCAAGCCAGCTATAGCCGTTATACCATCTTCTTACTTCTTCTTTATCAAAATCTTTTATCCTATCTGCAAATACTGTTTCTAAATCTGTTTGTGTAT
>NZ_JAPYVU010000065.1 GCF_028276765.1 Sulfurihydrogenibium sp. | reverse complement strand
TTTATTTAGTTTATTTATTTTGATTCTATCCGAGGCGAAGCCGAGGATGACATGTTTTTATTTATTTCTAATACTTAAATCTCCAACGTATACAAATTTTAAACCTTTGTCAGTTTTTAGCATTAAGCTTCCATCTTCATTTAGACCAATCAGTTTTCCTGAAAGTATTGGCTTTCCATCTTCTAAAATCATAACATCTTGATTTAGCCAAAGAAGATTTTCTTCAATCTTTTTAATGTCTAAGTACTTTTCTTTCATGAATTTTAAATAGTCTTTTTCTATTTGCTGCAATATGTCTAAAAATATTTCTTTTCTGCTAAATGTTTTTCCATCTTCTATTTTTAAAGATGTTGCTACTTCTTTAATATCTTCTTCAAAATCTTTTATCGATTGGTTTACATTTATTCCTACACCGACGATTAACTTTGAGATGCTGTTATTTTCTATACTGCTTTCGATCAAAAAGCCGGCTATTTTTTTTCCATTTAAATAAATATCATTTGGCCATTTGATTTTTATCTCTCCATTAATGTAATTTTTTAAAACTTTAAAAACGCTGTAATTAAATAGCAGGCTAAAATGAGATAAATAGTTTACTTCTATTTCCGGTTTTAAGACTATTGAAAAGTATAATCCTAAGCCTTTATGGCTTTGCCATTTTCTATTTTTTCTACCCTTTCCGGCTGTTTGTGACTCTGCAAAAATCACCGTTCCATCTTCGTAGTTTTCTCTTTTTGCTTGTATGTTTGTAGAGTCAATTTCTTTAAAATAAAGATAGTTTTTTCCTATGAATTTTGTTTTTAAGTTTGGAATTATTTCTTGTGGTAAGAGTTTATCAGGTGGCTGTATTATTCTGTATCCATGCCTGTCTGATTCTATTTTGTATCCTAAGTCTTTGAGTTTTTTAATCTTTTTCCATACTGCAACACGTGAAACTTTATAGATTTGTGCTAACTGCTCGCCTGATATCTTTTTTTCTTTTAAAAGCTGTATCAGTTTTATCTCGTCAATCATTTAATACCTTTAATCTTTCATAAGATTTAAAGCATATTCTAAATCTTTTGTTGGTAAATTACAACTAAAATTTTTACAAACATAGATATCACATTCATCGAATGGAACCATGTTGCTAATGTACGGAATTAACTCTTTTATATGTTTTTCGTTTTCTCTGTTTAAAAAGACAATCGCTTTATTAGGAATGAATTCGGTATTTATTTTATCTAAAACCTTTTCACAGTTTCCGGCTAACACTACTTCAGAAGTTGGATAGAAAACAAGCATTAAAACAATATTAAACATTGAGTGGTAAGATGGAAGTCTTTTAATCTCACCGCCAAATGCTTTTAGTGTTTCTATAGCAAAGTTATAATACTTTTCATTTCCTGAAATTAAATACAATCTATAAAGATTGTAAGCAGAGACCGAGTTTCCCGATGGAATAGCTCCGTCAAAAGCTTCTTTTGGTCTAACTATCACATCTTTTGAATTTTTAGGACTTAGGAAAAATCCGCCACTTTCAAAATCGTAAAATTTTTCTATCATTAAATCTGTCAATTTTAACGCTGATTTTAGATATTTAATATCTCCTGTAGCTTCATAAATCTCAATCAACCCCCAGCTAAAAAATGCATAATCATCTAAAAGTCCTTCAACTTTTACCTCTCCGTCTTTGTATAAGTGGTACAGAATGTCATTTTTAAACATCGTGTTTAAAATAAAATCTGCTGCAGTCTTTGCTTTTTCTATGAAATCTTTATCTTCAAACCCTTTTCCTGCTTTTGCCAATGCAGATATCATAAGTCCGTTCCAGTCTGTTAAAACTTTATCATCTTTTTGTGGGTGAACTCTTTTTTCTCTTGCGTCAAAAAGTTTTTTTCTAATCTCTTCCAATTTTGTCTCTAATTGGTTTTGGTTCATGTTTAAATCATTTGCCAGCTCTCTTATAGGTTTTTTTAAATATAAAATATTCCTTCCTGTCAAATGTCCTGTAGCTTCCTCAAAATAATTTCCTTCCTCTTTAACATTAAAAACTTTGATTACAAGACTTAGCTCTTCGTCATTTAAAACTTCTTTAAGTTCATCGATAGTCCATGTATAAAATTTACCCTCTTCACCTTCACTGTCTGCATCCTCAGAAGAGTAGAAAACGCTTTCCTTAGATGTCATATCTCTTAAAACATAAGCTATAGTCTCTTGTGCGGCTTTTTTATAGAAATTGTTTTTTGTAAGTTGATAGGCTTCTGTGCATGCCATTGTTAACATTGCTTGGTCGTATAGCATCTTTTCAAAATGAGGCAGTAACCACTCTCTATCTGTTGAGTATCTATGAAATCCAAACCCTACATGGTCATACATACCACCAAGTCTCATATTAATGAGCGTTTTTTCAGCCATTTTTAAAGCTTCTATTTCTTTTGTATGGTAGTAGTATCTAAGTAGAAACATAATGTTATGGGGAGTTGGAAATTTTGGCTTGATAGAAAATCCGCCATATTCTTTATCAAATCTTGATTTTAAATCTAAATAACATGCGTCTATAATATCTTTTGAAATCTCGTCAGATTTTCCTTTAAAATCGTTTTTAAGATACTCAATAACTTTTTCTGCTCTTTGGATTAAGTCTTCTTTATTGTTTTTCCAGTATTCAGCTACGCTTGTTAACAAATCTACAAGTCCTATTCTGCCGGGTCTTGAATATTTTGGGAAATAAGTTCCTGCAAAAAATGGCTTTTTATCCGGAGTCATAATGATGGTCAAAGGCCAACCACCACTTCCATTAAACATAAGACAAACATTCATATAAATAGAATCTATATCAGGTCTTTCTTCTCTGTCTACTTTTATAGAGACAAAGTTTTCATTTAGAATTTTTGCAACTTCTTCATCTTCAAAAGATTCTTTTTCCATCACATGACACCAATGGCAGGATGAGTATCCAATGGACAAAAAGATTGGTTTGTCTTCTTTTTTTGCTTTTTCAAACGCTTCATAACACCAAGGATACCAATCCACCGGATTATAAGCATGCTGAAGTAAATATGGACTTTTCTCATTTATAAGTCTGTTTGGCTTTTTATTCATGATTACCTCTGTACTCTTATTTTGTTTAAAATCTTAGATAACTGCAAGAAGTTTAACAATAGGATTTATCATAATTAATAAAGTTAAAACACTCAGGATACAGAAAAACTGCTAAGGATATATCTGAGTATCTATGGGATGTATTCTTTTGCACTGGCAAGCTTCCTCATAGAAAGAAAATAAACATCAAACATATTTAATGTTAAAGGTTAGCTTATATCTTGTTAATTCTGAGACGAAACTGTTCCAAAAATCAACGTTGTCATTCTGCAGCCGGCGAAGAATCTCATATTTTCTAGAATTTTGGAACACTCTTATTCTGAGGCTGCAAGCCAAAAGATATCATTTTTTAAATTTTATAAAAAACCACTAATTTTTTACTTCCAATTATATGATAAAATTAGAATATTCAAAATTTAATGATGATCAGAGGTAAGTGTTTGAAACAATGAGAAATAAAAAGATATCCTTATTGTTATTACTTATTCTATCTTTATTTAAACTTTCATATGCAGAAGAAGATTTGTTTAAGATTGCAAAGATAAGAGCATCATCAAAAACTACAGAAAAGAGTATCAGCTCTGCATTAAAGTTTTATAATGATGGGTTATACTCAAAGGCAATAGAAACAGCTTCAAATTTATTAAACAATGAAACCTTGGACGATTTAAACTATGAGATTATAAACTTTATTTTAGTACATTCCTTGTATAAAAGCAGACAAGAAGGAAAAATGCTTGAATATGTAAAAAATGTCAACTTTGATAGAATTTCTCAATACGGTAAGTATAGAATCTATCAAGTTGCAATGCTTTTATTCTTAGAAAGAAAGTATAAAGAAGGTCAAGATTATATACTTGAAAAATTGGGAATTTCAAACGATGGCTTTAAATCCTTGGCTCAAGAAAATGAAAGCGATGAAATTAGAGAAATTATTTTAAACAAGATATACAACAAAAAAGAAAAAGTTAAAAAGTTAGTTTATTCAAAGGATATAAAATTTTTTGGTGAAAATACGAAGCTTATAAACTACAATGGAGTAGACTTTATCTTAAATAAAGATATTTTTAAATTAGACCCGGCGGTACCTGTTATTGGTGAGCTAAGCATTTATATAGCTGAAAAAGACCAAACAATGTTCGAGCTGGCAAAAACTCTTGACCTTGGATACTACGAACTAAAAAATGCCAATCCGCTACTTGACCCTTTTGACATAAGAAAAAATCAAATTGTAGTTGTACCACTAAAAAGAATTTTACCCGTTAAAGATTTCAAATATGGTACTATTTATATCAATATTTATGAAAAAAGACTTTATTATCCAATAAAAATTAATGATGAAAGTTATGTCATTACCTATCCAATAGGTATAGGAGCAGACGATGCACAATCTCCAATAGGTGAATTTAAAATTTCTCAAAAAAGAAAAGACCCTGCTTGGTATCCACCTGAAAGCATAAGAAAGGAACAGCCTGATTTACCTCCAGTTTTTCCACCAGGACCCGATAATCCACTTGGTACAAGAGCGATGAGACTTGGAAATACTTCATTTTTAATGCATGGAACAAACAAAGAGTATGGAATTGGAATGAAAGTCAGTCATGGATGTATAAGAATGTATAACGAAGATGTTGAAAAACTTTTCGAAGTCGTGGACATCGGAACACCGGTCGTAAGTAGAGAAATTCCTTATAAAATATTTGTAAATTCAGAAAAAGCTGTTGAAGCCTTTGATGATGATGCGATAAAGGAGCTTGAAAAGAGTAATATTGTTAGTAAAAGATTTTTGGATTTTTATAAAACAGATTTATTTGGAAAAAGTTTTGCTATAAAGGCATGGTGAAAAAATGGAAGATAAAGAGATTTTAAAGCAGTGGGATAAGGAATATTTTTGGCATCCTTTCACACAGATGAAAGTTTATAGAGAAGAGGATAATGTTATAGTTGAAAGAGGAGAAGGAAATTATATAATTGATATTTACGGAAATAAATACTTTGATGGCGTTTCTTCTTTATGGTGTAATGTTCATGGACATAATCATCCAAAATTAAATCAAGCTATTTGTGAGCAGGTAAGTAAAATATCTCATTTCACAACCCTTGGAGCATCAAATATACCAGCCGTAAAACTTGCTAAAAAGCTTGTAGACATCACCCCAGAAGGTTTAAGTAAGGTTTTCTACAGTGAAGATGGTTCTGAAGCAATGGAAATTGCAATAAAAATAGCCTATCATTATTGGCATAATAAAGGAATGAAAGAAAAAAACAAGTTTATAACACTGAGTGAAGCTTATCATGGCGATACAATAGGTAGTGTCAGCATAGGCGGCATCAACATTTTCCATGAAAAATACAGACCTTTACTTTTTGATGTTTATAAGCTACCTTCTCCTTACTTACAAGCTGTGAAAATAGCCGGTAGAGAAAAAGCTTTAACAGAAGAAACTACAAAGAAATTGATAGACGAAGTGGAAGAGTTTGTTTTTAAGCATCATCAAACAGTTGCAGGATTTGTTTTAGAGGCCGGCGTTCAAGGTGCAGCCGGTATTTTACCATTTCCAAAAGGATACTTGAAAGAAATAGAAAGAATTTGTAGAGAATACAACATTTTAATGATTGTTGATGAAGTTGCAACAGGATTTGGTAGGTCTGGGAAGATGTTTGCATGTTTAAAAGAAGATGTTAAACCAGACATAATGGCTCTTGGAAAGGGGATAACAGGAGGATATTTGCCATTGGCAGCAACTTTAACAACAGATGAGATTTTTAATGAATTTCTTGGAGAATTTGGAGAAGCTAAACATTTTTATCATGGACATACATACACAGGAAATCCTGTAGCTTGCAACGTAGCATTAGCAAACATTCAGCTTTTCGAAGAAGAAAAAACATTAGAAAAATTACAACCAAAGATTAAATTATTAGAAGAAAGACTAAAAGAATTCTTAGAGTTAAACCATGTTATTGACGTAAGACAATATGGATTTATGGCTGGTGTTGAGCTTGTAAAAGATAAAGAAAAAAAACAGCCCTATCCATACGGAGAAAGAATGGGGTTTAAAGTGGCAAAGGCAATGCTTAAAAGAGGAATATGGATAAGACCGCTTGGTGATGTAATGGTAATCATGCCGCCATTATCAACAACAGAAGAAGAGCTTAATTATTTCTTAGATAGTTTAAAAGAAAGTATTATTGAAGTCTGCGGAAATTAATAAATGGAGGATAAAATGATAATAAGAGTTGCCCACAGTCCAGATTCTGATGATGCATTTATGTTTTATGCAATCAATACAAAAAAGATTGATACTAAAGGTTATGAATTTATAGATGTACTATCAGACATAGAGACCTTAAACAAAGAAGCATTAAAAGGCACCTATGAAGTTTCAGCAATATCAATTCATGCTTTTCCATATGTTGCAGATAGGTATGCTTTGTTATCATCCGGAGCAAGCATGGGAGATAATTACGGACCTATGGTAGTAGCAAAAGAAGATTTTCCGGCTAACGAATTAAAGAACAAAAAAATAGCTGTTCCCGGTACGTTAACGTCTGCGTTTTTAGCCTTAAAACTTTTTGAGCCGGATATAAATTACGTCGCACTTCCATTTGACCAAATTATGGATGCTGTAAAGGAAGGAAAGGTTGACGCTGGGCTAATCATTCACGAAGGACAGCTAACTTACCAAGACGAAGGTTTAAAATGTATAGTTGATTTAGGAAAATGGTGGTATGAGAAGACAGGCGGTCTTCCACTTCCACTTGGTGGCAACGTAATCAGGAAAGACCTTGGAATTGAAGCAATGAAAGAAATTTCCGAAATATTGAGAGAAAGCATTAAGTACTCCTTAGCTCATAGAGATGAAGCAGTTGAATATGCATTAAAATACGCAAGAGGAATGACAAAGGACAAAGCAGATAAATTCATAGGAATGTATGTTAATGATTTAACAGTAGACTACGGAGAGAGGGGGAAAAAAGCTATAGAGCTATTTTTAAAAGAAGCTTATGAAAAAAAATTAATTCCAGTTTTACCAGAAATTACTTTCGTATAACAAAGAGGTATTGACGATGAGGATATTATATTTAGGTGAAAGTGAAGAGATATATACAATATTAGATGAAATTGCTTCACTTAGTCAATCAGAAGTAATAAAAATAGGATCAGTAAAGGAAGTAATAGATATTTTAACAACAGATAGAAACTTTCACGGAATAATAGCGCATCCAAAAGTTAATAACATTCCTTCGCTTCAAGTTTGGGCATTCATGAAAAGAGATGAATCATTAAAAGATATTCCTTTTATTATAATAGCAGAAAATATAACAAAAGATGACATAGATTATTACAAAGCAATGGGTGTGGCTGAAGTTTTTGAAATACCTTTTAATCCTTTAGAAGTATTTTTGGTAATTACGAATAAACTAAAAGACATAAAAGGCGAAGAAGCGGTCAAACAAATTCTTAAAGAACCTGAAAAACATAAATCCGTGCTATCTAAAATCTTTGAATTTGTTAAAAAATTTCTTGGGACAAAGCAAGTTGAGTGAGTTTCAAAGTTTTGGAGATTGGAAAGAAAAACTTAGAGAAGAATCTACGAAATCGGATGTATGCGTTTTGGTAGAAGGAATTAATGATCTAAGAAAGTTGTCAAACTATGGAATAAAAAATGTAATCGTTTTAAAAGGCCAGAGATTTTACGATGTTGCCGAGAAAATTTTAGAAAATTACAGTAAAGTAATAATACTTTTTGATTTAGATAAACATGGAAATAAAATGGTTCAACAGTTCAAAAAGATTCTTGAAAATGAAGGTACAGAAGTAGATCTCTCTTTTAGGGAGTTTTTGAAAGATTTGAATGTTGAAGAAATAGAAAATTTACCATAGTGTTGTAAAATTTTTGAAAGCTACAGAATATATTAATTGCTTTGTCCAATAATAGAAAATCATAGAATAGTCTATTTTTTTCTGCATACGTTTTATTGCTTTTCTTTAATTAATTATACACTACGCTAATAATTATTCATTGTTAAAAACCTATTAATAAG
>NZ_JAPYVU010000064.1 GCF_028276765.1 Sulfurihydrogenibium sp. | reverse complement strand
TGACAAATGGATAGATTTTATGTTTATGCTGGAAAATGCATACAAATACGAAGAATGGTTTCCATATTCAGTCAGACTAAAAGTAAAAAACGGCAATGTATATGCTTTTATATCTATTGAAGAAAAACTACCACCTATAAAAATCAAAAAAGACAACGGAATAATAGGCATAGACGTAAACGCATATCCATTTCATTTAGCATTAGCTTTTGCAAGTAAAGATGGAAATTTAGAAAAGTATAAAAGTATTAGTTTAAACGAATTATTAGAAGCAAACTCAGAAAAAAGACAGTACTTAGAATGGCAAATAGCACATAGGATAATAGAGATAGCAAAGGAAGAGAAAAAAGCAATATCTATTGAAAACTTAAACAAACTACCAAAAGGAAAAAGAGGAGATGGGTTTGCAAAATTAAGAAGAAGAGTGCAAAAATGGAGTTATAAAAGATTATTAGAAAAAATAGAAGTTTTAGCAACAAGAAATGGAATAGAATTAGTAAAAGTCAATCCTGCATATACATCAGTAATTGGAAAATTAAAATATGCACCACAATACAACATAGACAAAGACATAGCAGGAGCTTACGTAATAGCAAGAAGAGGATTGGGATTTAAAGAGAAACTGCCAAAGAATTACAAAGAGCTGTTAAACGATACCGACTTTCTATCATACACTATAGCAAAAATTGAAGATAATATCGCAGAATTAAAACAAAAGTTAAAAGAAGAAAACAATGAATACAAGAGAAACAAACTAAAAAGCAAATTAACAAAACTTAGAAAAAACCTAAAAACATTACAAAAACACTTAGAAAGTGGAAAGAGTGAGTCAGCTACCCAACAAACTGTCAACCAACGGAAGGAGCAGGTGAGGGGTCTGCCTGCAGGTAGACATAAAAGCTGGCAAGTTCTTTCCATAGCTTTAGCCTTCTGCTGTCTTGAAAGATCATACAGAGATCTTTCTCCTTTAAAGCGTGTAATCGTTTCAAAGGATTGGATAGCAGTGGCTAACAGGTTAGCTCCTGCATGCTTGGCGGCAGGGACTATGACACTTCCAAAATACCGCCTGTCAGGGTCGGAAGTGTCTGAAATGGCGGAATACAAATACCCTGACCCAAACTGTGCAAGCTGATACACTTTTTTACACTTTTATACAGTTTTGTACAGTTTGGTTGACCAGGTAAAAAATAATGAATGAACCAGGTTATTTTTTCATAGGACAGTTATTTTGGTTAATTTTCCTATTCTTGTTTATATTCCCTATAATTCAAGCCCAGATGCTTCAGTGGAGTAGAGAGAGAATATTAAAAGCTATAGAAGAAAAATATGGCTCTAAGGTAATCACATTAATCCATAGACAAGAGACAAGGTCGTTGTTTGGATTTTTTATGATGAGAATGATAACCATAGAAGATTCAGAGGCTGTTTTAAGGGCAATTAGAATGACTCCAAAAGATAAGCCTATAGATTTTATAATACACACTCCCGGCGGGATAGCTTTGGCTGCAACACAGATAGCAAGAGCTTTAGTAGCACATCCAGCAAAAGTAAGGGTAATCGTACCACACTATGCAATGTCTGGCGGGACGTTAATAGCATTAGCTGCAGATGAGATAGTCATGGACCCATTTGCAGTTTTAGGACCTGTTGATCCACAGCTTGGAATGGAACCGGCAGCATCCTTAGTAAAGATAGAACAGTTGAAAGAACCAAAAGATATAGATGATCAAACGCTTGTTAAAATTGACATGAGTAAAAAAGCTTTAAAACAGATGAAAGACACAGTTAAAGAAATTCTTATAAAAAAAGGGCATAGTGAAGAAAAGGCTGAATTGATAGCAGATGAATTATCCCAAGGAAAATGGACGCATGATTATCCACTTACCTACGATTATCTAAAATCCTTGGGACTAAACGTAAGTACCGAAATGCCGGAAGAAGTTTATGCTTTGATGGATTTATATCCTCAACCGACAGGAATTCCTGCTGTCCAATATTTACCAGAACCACCGGTAAAAAGACCAGAGGCGATTAAAAAATGAAAGTAAATTTAAAAAACACGTTTATTACAGGACTTTTTGTTTTAATACCTATAATAGTTACATTTTGGGTTGTAAAGACCGTTTTATCAGCGGTAAACAATCTAATACTTCCTTACATTGAAGAGCTTGGTGTTCCGGTTCCTCATATTCCCGGTCTTGGGATATTAGTAACTTTAAGCATCATCTTTCTTCTTGGACTTTTAGCTCAAAATTATTTTGGCAAGAGATTATTGGAGTACTGGGATAAATTCATTTCAAAAATTCCTGTAGTGAGCTCTATTTACAATGCAACAAAACAAACGATGGAAACATTATTCTCAAAGAAAGAAAATTTCTCAAAGGTTGCTCTTGTTAGGTATCCACATAAAGACACCTTTGCGATAGGCTTTGTGGCCAATGAGTTAAAAATATGTAATGAACATTATTACATTGTTTTTATACCGGCAGCAATAAACCCAACTTCTGGGTTTGCCATAATGGTAAAAAAAGAAGACCTTATTCTTACAGATTTAACCGTTGAAGAGGCAACAAGAACTATACTTTCTGGTGGATTAGTTATTAAAAAGCAGATAAAATTATTGGAAAATCAAAAAACAGAAGAAGTGAAAGTTATAGAAAACGGAGAAAAAAATGCCTTATGAAGACTTAAGGGAATTTATATCAGACCTTGAAAAAAATGGAGAGTTAATTAGAGTAAAAAGTAAAGTTAGTCCGATTCTTGAAATAACTGAGCTTGCAGATAGAATGTCAAAACTTCCAAAGGGTGGAAAGGCTTTACTTTTTGAAAATGTTGAAGGATATGAAAACATCCCGGTTTTAATCAATGCCTTTGGAAGTGAAAAGCGTATGAAAATGGCACTGGGCGTTGAAAATTTTGAAAGCATCGGCTGGAAATTGTATAAAATCTTAAAACCAGAAATTCCTAACACATTTTTAGACAAGATAAAAAAGCTGCCAGAATTGAAAAAATTAAACGATGCTTTACCTGTTGTTGTTAAAGATGGAAGATGTAAAGAAGTAATCAAAAAAGGTCAAGATGTAAACATCTTTGATTTTCCGGTTTTAAAATGCTGGCCAAAAGATGGTGGAAGATTTATAACACTTCCAATGGTCATTTCAAAAGACCCGGAAAATGGAATAAGAAATGTAGGAATGTACAGAATACAGCTTATAGATAAGGACAAAGTAACAGTTCATTGGCAGATCCATAAAGGTGGTTCTCATCATTTTTGGAAGGCTAAAAGGCTTGGTGTTAAAATTCCTGTTGCCATAGTGGTAGGTGCAGACCCTGTTCTTACTTACTGTGCATCCGCTCCGCTGCCTGAAGATGTAGATGAATTTTTATTTGCCGGTATTATCAGAGATAAAGGTGTTAAGCTTGTAAAATGTGAAACGGTTGATTTAGAAGTTCCGGCAGATGCAGAAATCGTGATAGAAGGATACATAGACCCAAGCGAGCCATTAGTCGATGAAGGACCATTTGGAGACCATACAGGATTTTACACTCCTGTTGATAAATATCCATTAATGCATATAACATGTATAACCCATAGGAAAAATCCTATTTATCAAACAACGGTCGTAGGAAAGCCGCCAATGGAAGATGGCTGGCTTGGAAAAGCAACAGAAAGAATATTTTTGCCTCTCGTTCAGTTTAATTTGCCAGAAATTGTAGATTACAATTTACCAATCTCTGGATGTTTTCATAACTTTGCTTTCGTATCTATAAAAAAACGTTATCCCGGACATGCATTTAAAGTCATTAACGCACTTTGGGGTCTTGGTCAGTTAATGTTTGAAAAGCATATAATAGTTTTTGATGAATGGGTAAATGTTCAGGATATTGATGAAGTTTTATGGATTTGGGGTAATAATGTAGACCCTTCAAGGGATGTAATCATTCAAAAAGGCGTAACAGATGTTCTTGACCATTCTACAAACCTACCGGGCTTTGGTGGAAAAATGGGAATAGATGCAACTACTAAATGGAAAGAGGAAGGCTACACAAGAAATTGGCCAGAAGTTGCAAGAATGGATGAAGAAGTAAAGAAAAAGGTTTTACCGGTTTGGTACGAGATATTGCAAAAGATGAAAGGTGAAGGGTGAGAATGTTCTAAAAATTTTGCAAGTTGTAGAATTGCAAATAACGCCATTATTTATTTTCATTGTCATACTAACTACGCAAGTTCTTTAAAAGAATAAAAACAAAAAACTCTTGTTTACAACTATAAATAAAAGACTGTTCCAAAAATCCGTACTGTCATTCTGCAGCCGGCGAAGAATCTCATATTTTTCTTTTCAAGACAAAAATCAAAAAAGAGATCTTTTAGCCTTCGACCTCAGGATGACAAGGAAAGTTAAATTTACAAAAATTTTAAAATAACCTCGCTATAAACAATAATAATCAAACAAAATAATCTATAAAATCACAAATCTTATTTTTTAGCAGTACTCTTTAAATTTCAATAATAGGAATAAGTTTATCGTTCATAATTTGAACCATCTTATCAAACAATTCTCTTGCAGTTTTTCCATCTTCTGGATAAGAAACTACTCCTTCTACAAAATTTATCTCTGTAATCTTTCTTAATCTTTCTATCAATGCGTTGATTTGTTTTTTATCTGTTTCTGGTAAAAATAAAAAGATAAAATCTTCATCAACAGGTGAAATTACGTCTGCACTTCTTAAATTTTCTCTAAGTCTAAAGACTATATCAATATCTTTTGGCTTTTTTTCTTTCAATAGATTTGTAATAGCCGGAAAATATAAAAAGGCTATAGAAAATTGTGATGATTTTTTATATCTATTAATTCTTTCAATCTCTATTTCTACCAATGCTTTGAAAACTTCAAAATCATAGAATTTTAATTCTTTTTCTTTGCTCATAGAATATCCCCCACTATCTTTTTAAAAGTATCTCCTACTTCTTCCCATGTATACTCATCTGAATCAATTCCAAAATGTCCTTCTATAGAGCATCTTCTATATTTAGGCTTTCTTAAATCTAACATTTCTATTATATCATTAACAGAAATTTTGTAAAGATTTTTTACAATTTTTTCATCTTTAAAATTTGAAACGTTAACAACGATTGGATGTTCCATGCCTATTGCAAAAACCATCTCTACTTTGCATTGTTCAGCTAATCCGTTCGCCACAATGTTTTTAGCTATATATCTTGCAAAGTAGGAAGCAGACCTGTCTACTTTTGTCGGGTCTTTACCGGAAAAGGCACTTCCGCCATTAGGGCATGCTGTTCCATAGGCATCTGCAGATATTTTTCTTCCAGTTAATCCTGTATCTGCCATAGGTCCACCTATTATAAACTTCCCAAGTGGGTTAATGATAATATTAGTCTTATCGTCAATATAATTACTATACTTTAACTTTTTTATAACTTCTTCCATAATCACTTCTTTTATTTCTCTTTCTGTTATATATGGCTCATGCTGGACCATAACTGCTATGCTGTTTACTCTTTTAGGTTTTCCGTTTTCATATTCAACAGACACAATAGCTTTACCATCCGGTCTTAAAAATGGGACTATATTTTCTTTTCTTAATGTATTTATTCTTTTTGTTATTTCATTGGCAATGTTGGATGCAATTGGCATAAAGTTTTCTGTTTCGTTGGTAGCATATCCTACAACTATACAGCTATCCCCGGCTTTATCTGAGGGAAGTCCAAGGGATAACTCTGGACTTTGATCGTTTATGGTTGTAATTACTCCTGCCGTGTATCCGTCAAATCCATACTCTGGTTTAGTGTAGCCTATCTCTATCAATGTATTCCTTACGATGGTTGGTATATCGGCATATGCATCTGTTGAAATTTCTCCTGCAACATGTACAAGCCCCATGGTTACTAACACTTCTATTGATGCTCTTGTATATGGGTCTTTTGATATAAGGTCATCTAATATGGCATCTGCTATTATGTCTGCTATCTTATCAGGATGTCCAAGACATACGCTTTCTGCACTTTGAATGGTTTTCATCTACCGCTCCTTAACTGCATTCATCGCTTAAAATTGCACCTTTGTTTGCCGATGTGACAAATTTAGAGTATCTTCTTAGCCATGGACTTTGTATTTCTTTTTTCTTTGGTTTAAACTCTTTCATTCTTCTTTCAAACTCTTCCTCAGATATCAAAAGCTCAATTTTTCTATTTGGTATATCTATTAAAATTTCGTCTCCGTCTTGAACAATTCCAATAGGACCACCTGCTGCAGCTTCTGGAGAAACATGCCCTACACAAGCTCCTCTTGTAGCCCCTGAAAATCTTCCATCTGTGATTAATGAGACTTTATCTCCAAGCCCCATTCCCATGATTGTTGAAGTAGGAGCCAGCATCTCTCTCATTCCCGGCCCACCTTTTGGACCTTCGTATCTAATCACAACAACGTTTCCCTCCTTTACCTTTCCGTTTGTAATACCTTCTATTGCCTCTTCTTCACTATCAAATACTACAGCTGTTCCTCTGTGGACTAAAATTTTTGGGTCTACTGCAGCAGCCTTTACAACTGCTCCATCCGGTGCAAGATTTCCAAATAGTACTGCAAGACCACCCGTTTCACTATACGGATTTTCTATAGGTCTTATTACATTTGTGTCTTTTATTTCTGCATCTTTTATTGCTTCTCCAATAGTCTTCATTAAAACCGTTGGTCTGTCTAAATGTAGTAAATTCTTTTTAGAAAGCTCTTTTAAGATTGCATAAATTCCGCCAGCTCTATCTAAGTCTTCCATATGATACTGTGAAGCCGGAGCTAATTTACAAAGAGTTGGTGTTTTTCGTGAAATTTCATCTATTTTTTTCATCGGAAATTCTATTTCAGCTTCGTGTGCAATGGCAAGTAGGTGTAAAACAGTATTTGATGAGCCGCCCATTGCAATATCAAGAGTAAATGCATTTTCAATAGTTTCTTGATTAACTATATCTCTAAATTTTAATCCAGCTTTAACAAGCTCTACTATTTGTCTTCCTGCTTGTTTTGCTAATTCTTTTCTTCTTGGGTCTATAGCAAGAATTGAACCATTTCCGGGTAGTGCTATACCAAGTGCTTCTGCAAGACAGTTCATAGAGTTTGCAGTAAACATTCCAGAACAAGAACCACATGTAGGACAAGCATGAGTTTCTATGTCTATCAATTGTTTTTCATCTATCAATCCTTTTTTTATTCCACCAACAGCCTCAAAAACCGTAGCAAGGTCTATGGGTTTTCCATCTGATGTATGACCTGCTGCCATAGGTCCACCGCTTACAAGGATTGTAGGAATATTAACCCTTGCAGCAGCCATTAGCATTCCAGGTACGATTTTATCACAGTTTGGTATTAATACCAATCCATCTAATTTATGTGCTTGAACTACCGTTTCTACGCTATCAGCTATCAGCTCTCTACTTGGTAATGAATAAAACATTCCAGAGTGTCCCATTGCTATTCCATCATCAACACCGATCACGTTAAACTCAAATGGAACTCCTCCTGCTTCTCTGATGGCTTCTTTAACAATTTTTGCAAATTCTTGCAGGTGAACGTGTCCGGGTATTATATCTATGTAAGAGTTAGCAACCCCGATAAATGGTTTTCCAAAATCTTCTTCTTTAAGTCCACAAGCTCTAAGTAAGCTTCTGTGTGGTGCTCTTTCTATCCCTTTTTTAATCTCATCGCTTCTCATGAAAAACTCCATATTTCGTATTTTTATGTTAAATTTTAGCATAAATTCAATTTAGCGGTGATGTTTATCGTAAGAGTTTCCGGGAGTTAAAATAATGTTGTGTCTAATAAAATTATAAGGAGGAATAATAATACGTCGGGTGAGAAATTCAATAAAAATATGAGATTCTTCGCTTCGCTCAGAATGACGAATAAGGTTAGATTATCCTTCTTTTAACACTTATTAATCAACCTTTTCCTTGTCATCCTGAGGCCGTAAGGCCGAAGGATCTCATTTTTAAATTTTATAAAAACCGCTAATTTCTCACCCAAGGTATGTTGTGTCTAATAAAATTATAAGGAGGAATAATAATTTGCTGGATGAAACCATACATCATAAACCATACCATCTTCATCACAAACCACCATAACCAAAAGTCCATAGTAAATACTTTCATCTTCTACCTCTTTTTTCAAATGCTCGCTGTATATTTTCCTCTT
>NZ_JAPYVU010000063.1 GCF_028276765.1 Sulfurihydrogenibium sp. | reverse complement strand
TATTATCTTCAATTTTTGCTATAGTGTATGATAGAAAGTCGGTATCGTTTAACAGCTCTTTGTAATTCTTTGGCAGTTTCTCTTTAAATCCCAATCCTCTTCTTGCTATTACGTAAGCTCCTGCTATATCTTTGTCTATGTTGTATTGTGGTGCGTATTTTAGTTTTCCAATTACTGACGTATATGCAGGATTGACTTTTACTAATTCTATTCCATTTCTTCTTGCTAAAACTTCTATTTTTTCTAATAATCTTTTATAGCTCCATTTTTGCATTCTTCTTCTTAATTTTGTAAATCCATCTCCTCTTTTGCCTTTTGGTAGTTTATTTAAGTTTTCAATAGATATTGCTTTTTTCTCTTCCTTTGCTATCTCTATTATCCTATGTGCTATTTGCCATTCTAAGTATTGTCTTTTTTCTGAGTTTACTTCTAATAATTCGTTTAAATTAATGCTTTGATATTTCTCTAAATTTCCGTCTTTACTTGCAAAAGCTAATGCTAAATGAAATGGATATGCGTTTACATCTATGCCTATTATTCCGTTGTCTTTCTTGATCTTTATAGGTGGTATTTTTTCTTCAATAGATATAAAAGCATATACATTGCCGTTTTTTACTTTTAGTCTGACTGAATATGGAAACCATTCTTCGTATTTGTATGCATTTTCCAGCATAAACATAAAATCTATCCATTTGTCATTTTTTCTTTTAACATCTCTAATTACCTTTGCATAGATATACTGTCTGTCTCCTATGTTTATTCTTAAGTAAAGCTCATTATCTATCCACTCAAATCTTAAATTTAGATTTCCCTGCTTTGATTTATCTCCTCTTGAATATAAATTTCCCTGCCTGCTTTCTTTCCATTTTGCTTTTAACTGTTTTCTTCTTTTTCCTGTTAAATGGTTTCTCTTTAGTTGCTCAAATACTTTTCTTGAGCCAAATACAAGCTTTTTTGGATTTTGACCTCTTTCTTTGCATGATGAGATAGTGGATTGTGCTAAGAGTATTGCATCATCTGAGTATCTTGTGTTTATGCTAAATAGTTTTGATAGTGTCTTTTTTAGATCTTTTCTTTTTTCGCCTTCCAATAATCTCTGGTATGCATATCTCATAGCAGATGAGAATCTACGCATTAAATCTAATATAGTTTCTCTATCTTGCGTATTTTGGAATTCAAGCAGGCATTGGAGTGTTGTCATCTTTAATCACTCTCTTTTCTTGCTATTTACAATTCTACACTTTTTTGTTTTTGTATTGTCAATATACACTTTTTTACACTTTTTTACAGAAAATAGCAACTGTTGTGCACCTCCTTTTTCGATATTATACGTCGGGTGAGAAATTCAATAAAAACAGGAGATTCTTCGCTGGCTACAGAATGACACCAATGGATTCAGAATTATACCATTAGATCGTTCTCCGTCATCCTGAGGACGTAAGTCCGAAGGATCTCATTCTTAAATTCTTATAAAAACCGCTAATTTCTCACCCCAAGGTTTCGATATTATTTATCATAATATTGATGAAAATCAATGATTTTTCTTATTATTTGTTTTTAAACTTGCCCTTGTTTTATCTCAGTTAGTTGTTGCTAACTAATGTTTATAGGTGTATGATAAAATTATTAAACTTTTTAAAAAATTTGGAGGTTGTCATGGCAAAAATTGTAATTGCAGGAAGTGGATTTGCAGGACATTATGCAGCACTTATTTTGGCAGACAGGCTCAAGCCAAAAAATGGTAATCACGAAATAACAGTGGTTACACCTAACGAAACTTTCAATTACATTCCATCTCTAATTTGGGTTGGTGTTGGCCAAATGCCAGTTGAGAAAACCCAGTTTCCACTAAAGCCAGTTTACGACAAATTTGGAATTAAGTATGAAAGAGCATTTCTAACAGAAGTTCATCCGGATGATAACTATGTTATGGTAAAGCCGGTTGGCTCTGAGCAAGAAAAAAGATTGGATTACGATTATCTTCTTGTTGCAACAGGTCCTAAGCTAAACTTTGATGCTACTCCAGGGCTTGGTCCGGATAAGGGCTATACGTATTCTGTTTGTACACCTCCTCACGCTGTAGAAACTGCAAAAGCTTATTTAGAACTTGTAAAAAGATTAGAAAAAGGCGATAAAGCTAAAATCGTTATCGGAACAGGGCATGGTACTTGTACTTGTCAGGGTGCAGGATTTGAGTTTATCACCAACGTCCATAATGACCTTGTTGATAGAGGATTAAGAGATAGGGTTGAATTAATATGGCTTTCTAATGAACCAAAGCTTGGAGACTTTGGAATTGACGGACTTGAAGCAAAAAGAGGTTCGTTGATCTTTACATCAGAAATGATGGCAGAAGCTATATTCTACGATTATGGAATCAAATACGAAATCAGAAGTCACGTTCATAAAGTTGATGAAAAGAAAATATACATTGAAAACTTAGACGGAGAGTTTAAAGAAATAGAATATGACTTTGCAATGCTCCTTCCACCATTTGCAGGACAACCAATTAAATGGATAGATAAAGATGGTAATGATATAAAAGATAAGATGTGTAACCCGGCTGGATTTGTAAAAGTTGATGCTGTATATGGAAAACCTTATGAAGAATTAGACGGTCCAGATTGGCCTAAAAAGTATCAAAATCCTATCTATAAAAACATTTTTGCAGCCGGTATTGCTTTTGCACCGCCTGGACCTTTATCAAAACCAGGCAAATCTCCAAATGGAACAATAATAGCACCAGCTCCACCAAGAACAGGTTATACTGCAGAGTTATCCGGAAAAGCAGCAGCGTTAAACATTGTTGATATGATTGAAGGAAGAGAGCCTCAAAATACAGCTTCAATGGCAGAAACTCCAGGATTATGCGTTGCTTCTATGAAAAATGGAATTTTTGATGGTATGGCAGGAACGATTGCAATCTTTCCGGTTGCAAGAAATAGAGCTAAATATGGTGAATACGGTAGAGATTTAGATTTATGCGTTGCAGAACCAGGAAAAGCTGGAGCATGGTTTAAACTTGGCTTACATTATGCATTCTTATGGAAACTGCAAGGTAAGCCTTTCTGGAAATTAATACCTTAAAAAATCAAAAGGAGGAATTAAAAAATGGCTCAAGCAAAATTTAGATTTTCAGATTCAGATAGAAGAAAAATGCATTCTTTAATATCTCAATTTTTTAGAGCTATAAGCTTAGCATTTCATTTCTTAAGATTAGTTAAAATAGGAGAGAAAGGATATAAAACTCACTAATAAATTTTGCCCCCATTAAGGGGGCTTTATATTGCTTACAAGTAATTATTCAAATGTGAGAGTCAATTTTGAAATCTTTTGCAATTACTGTACTATCAATTCTTGAATTGTTTATGTGTAATCAGTCTGTAAACCGCTATAATACTCGACACTCTCACTCCTTTACTGCTTGAAAATTTTAACTAAGTTTTGAAATTAATTAAACTTTTGTCTGCCACTTTGAGAATGTAAGCTCGAAGGACTCATTTTTTAGAAATGAATAAGTGAGAGTTAAAAAAGGTGTGGAGATTCTATACCGGCTGCAGAATAACAGAGTAGTAGTAGGCATAAAAAACAGAGATTCTTCTCTTTGCTTAGAATGGCGTAGAATTTGATGCGGATTTCTATAACACTCTCCAATTTGAATAAGACTGTTCCAAAATTATTTTCTATCTCAGTTAAAATTAAATACACAAAATCAAAAAATAAAATGTTTGCATGAGAAAAACAGGACAGTGCTACATAGCAGATGCTACAGGTTTTGCTTATGGAGATATTTGTAAACAAAGTAGATTTTATCAAAGGACCACCTTTTATAGCTGATAAAGGTTATGATTCAATAAGCGTAGTACAAAAAATCTTAGGCATTGGATTTATCCCTGCTATAAAGATAAAGAAAACTCTTAGAGTAAAAATAAAGCATCCATTGAGGCGGTTATCCAAGGAAAATAAAGAACAAAGCAAATTTAGTGTTTAGAGTTAAAAGAGAAGATTTTGGAATTTCTACATGATTTTAATTTGTGTATTTTTGTTTATCCTATCAGTTTTAATCTTGAGAAGAAGTTTTTTGATTTTTGGAACATGTTCAAGTTGGTCTTGGTAAGTGAGGACATTTTCGGCAAAACCTCTCTATCAAAAACTTTCTCAAAGCAACCCTACTTCCTCATAGACAGAACATAAACTCTGGAAAAATTTTTTTATTTAATTGCCAAAGTGTCTCGCATATCATTCTTTTAAAACGTCTCACATCTCACGTCTCACGTTTCACCTTACATAACCCACACGGTTCAGATGGAACTTACAAATCAAGAAAGAATAGCTTCATTTACTATTGCTTTATAACCCACACGGTTCAGATGGAACATTCGAAAAGAAACTACTGGAGTATTTAGATCCAGTCTTTATAACCCACACGGTTCAGATGGAACAAAGGAGGATTAATGATGGAACTTAAGTTTGAAGAATCTTTATAACCCACACGGTTCAGATGGAACTATAAAAAGTATCTTGAAAAGATTACAGCTAAAGAGACTTTATAACCCACACGGTTCAGATGGAACCGGTGGGAAATTTAAAAATTTAAAAGGAGGAGTGCTACTTTATAACCCACACGGTTCAGATGGAACGTGGATCTCTCAATAGATCTAGAGTGCTATTACTACTTTATAACCCACACGGTTCAGATGGAACTAAAGGCCTCGTCAGGGAAATTTTAAGCCTCTTGGCTTTATAACCCACACGGTTCAGATGGAACAGGAATTTTGGAGTTTCTACCTCCCTGAGGAGGTGGCTTTATAACCCACACGGTTCAGATGGAACCTAAATTTTCCATCTATTTATTATTGATCAGATCAGCTTTATAACCCACACGGTTCAGATGGAACCCGTTAACTTTTAACCCAAAAATAAAATCGCTTTTAACTTACTCTATCAATATTCTGATAATCATTATACCAAACTTTTAAAAAACCTGCAAGTTGAAGTTTTTTGCAGCAAACCTCGATATACAGAAAATATATTATTATATTTTATCCTTCAACTTCCCATCACAAGCCAACCGCTGAAAACCACAAACTCAGAAGCTCGCTGCAAATACTGCTCCTTAACTTCCCGATCTTAAAAAATTTTAAAATAAAAAATTACAAATTTTCAAAAAATTAAGCATTAAAGAATTCAAAATTAAAAAGTTTAATTCAACAAGTACTTACAACTACTTTTCAAAAAATCTCTTTCAAACCATTACTACACAAGCTTAAATCAAACATCAAAAAATAAAATCGCATTACCAATACCTTAGCTTCACTGACTGCTAAGTCATCTCACTAAGCCGACGAGCAGTCAAACAAAAATCACTAAGATATTGATAAACCAATCTCCAACGTCTCACATCTCACGTCTCACCTTTTCACGTAAAATAAGCTTGTGTGGGCTTACCTATTCAATTGCCAAGGTACAGTTAAAAAATTAAAAAGCTAATAATAATATACAAGAAAATTTTCTACCTGTCAAGCAGAAATTGAAGACTGTTTCAAAAAATCTGCACTGTCATTCTGAGCAAAGCAAAGAATCTCTTCCTTTCTTTTCAAGTCAAAAAATCAAAAAGGAAAGGTAAATTTACAAAAATTTTAGAACACCCTCAGCAGAAATCAAAAACGTTTGTAAAGTTTTTATAAGCTTACCCTTCAAATCTACAAAGCTAAAAAGCATCTTCTCTTTTCCAAAGAAAGTAGGAGCAGGAAAGAGAAGTAAGCGGTTTTTTTTACCCCTCAATACTGCTCATTTACTTTCTCGTTTTTCTTCAGATTTATTAATTTTTGAATTTTTAAATATTTCAAATAATTCCATAGGCAGTGGTAAAACTATAGTATTGGAGTTGTATTGACCGATTGTTGACAATGTTTCTAAGTATCTTAACTGCAATGCTATTGGTTGTTTAGCAAGCATTTCTGCAGCTTCTGTAAGCTTTTGTGCTGCTTGATATTCTGCCTCTGCTTGAATGATTTTTGCTCTTCTTTCTCTTTCTGCTTCTGCTTGTCTTGCTATAGCTCTTTTTAGTTCTTCTGGAATGTCTATTCTTTTTAATTCTACAGTTATAACTTTAATTCCCCATTGGTCTGTTTCTTGGTCTATTATTTCCTGCAGTTTTGAATTAATCTTTTCTCTTTGAGATAAAAGCTCATCAAACTCAGCTTGACCGCATACACTTCTTAATGTAGTTTGAGATATTTTAGATACTGCATACAAATAATTTTCTACATTTATAACAGCTTTGATAGGGTCCACAACTTTAAAATAGACAACTGCATCTACTTGGACAGATATGTTATCTTTTGTTATTACATCCTGTGGTGGAACATCCATCGTAACAACCCTTAAATCCACTTTAACCATCTTATCAATGAAAGGAATTAAAATAAACATTCCCGGACCTTTTGGTCTTCCTAAAACTCTACCAAGTCTAAAAATAACAGCCCTTTCATACTCATTAATAACTTTGACTGAAGTTGCCAAAAAGATAATGAACAATACAACTAAAACAGGTATAAATCCAGCCATAGAGAAAACACCCCCCAAACTTTGTACTATTAATATAACTTTATCAATTCCAACAATTGATAGAAACATTATAACAGCAAAAATTAAAAAGATCGTTAAGTTCTGCATGATACAGTCTCCTCAATCCATTTTAAATAATCTTCAAATCCATCAATAATTGGCAGTGCTATAATCTCAGGAACAGTATAACTATGCATCTTTCTTACTTCTTCTATTAATTTTTTAAATACGCTTTTTTTTGTCTTTATAATCATCAAAGACTCTTCTGCTTTTTCTACGCTTCCTTGCCAAAAGAATACAGAATTTACTTTTTCAACTATATTTACACATGCCACAATATGATTCTCTACTAAATAGTTTGCTATTTTTTCTGCTTCTTCCTTAGATGGGGTGGTTATTAGTACAACTATGTATTCCATACTTTCTCCTCCTTTAGTCAATAAATCTTTTTGTAATATCTTGATAACTGTCTATTCTTCTATCTCTAAAAAATGGCCATGTAGTTCTAACCGAATCTATGATTGATAAATCTACTTCACAAATGATGTTTTCTTCTTTATCTACAGAGCCTTTAACAAGAAGTTCTCCGTAAGGATTTGATACAAAGCTTTGACCCCAAAACTCTATTCCTTCATTTCCATCAGGGCTTTCTTCATAACCGACTCTATTAATCGCCACTACATAACAGCCGTTGGCTACTGCATGAGACCTTTGGATTGTTTCCCATGCGTTATACTGAGAATTTCCAAACTCTTCTTTTTCCGACGGAAGCCATCCTATAGCAGTTGGGTAAAATAGAATTTTAGCACCTGACAATGCGGTTAACCTTGCAGCTTCCGGATACCATTGGTCCCAGCAGATTAAAACGCCAATATCTGCATACTTTGTTTTAAAAGTTTTGTACCCAAGGTCTCCGGGAGTAAAATAAAACTTTTCATAAAAATGAGGGTCATCCGGGATATGCATTTTTCTGTATTTTCCAAGATAACTTCCGTCAGCATCAATTACTACCGCTGTATTGTGATAAATTCCTTCTGTTCTTTTCTCAAACAAAGATGCTATTATCACAACTTTTAAATCTTTTGCCATTGTTTGTAAGGTTTTTATAGTTTTAGAATTTTCGTTTATTTCTTCTGCAAGCTTAAAATAAGACCAATCTTCAACTTGACAGAAATATTTAGACTTAAAAAGCTCTTGAGTACAGATAATGTTAGCTCCATTTCTTGCAAGGTCTTTAATTTTTTCTAAGGTTTTTTCAAAATTTTCTTCTAAATCATCGCTACATTTCATTTGAATCAAGCCTACATTTACTTTATCCATCTTAACCTCTCAATATTTTTATATAAACTTTTCTATTTCTTGGTCCGTCAAACTCTGCAAAAAATACACCTTGCCATGTTCCAAGCAGTAGTCTTCCATTTTCTATAATAATATTTATGCTGTTTCCTGTGAGAATAGATTTTATGTGTGCAGCAGCGTTACCTTCCATATGTTTGTAATTATTCATCCATGGAACAAGCTTTTCAAGATGGTTTTTTACATCATCAACAACATCAGGGTCAGCATTTTCATTTATAAAAACACCGGCTGTTGTATGTGGGACATAAATAGTACAAATACCAGAGTCTACTTTACTCTCAGAAATAGCCTGATTTATTAAGCTGGTAATATCAATAAAATCTGTATGACTTTTAGTTCTTAGGTTAATGGTTTTTAACATTGCTTTTCAACCTTCAAGAAAAAATTTAGATATAAAATATATTAACATGATACGTCGGGTGAGAAATTAAATAAGAGTATGAGATTCTTCGCCGGCTGCAGAATGACGAATAAGGTTGTCCTTCCTTTAACACTTATTAATCAACCTTTTCCTGTCATCGTATATTAAGTATACCA
>NZ_JAPYVU010000062.1 GCF_028276765.1 Sulfurihydrogenibium sp. | reverse complement strand
CTTATTAATAGGTTTTTAACAATGAATAATTATTAGCGTAGTGTATAATTAATTAAAGAAAAGCAATAAAACGTATGCAGAAAAAAATAGACTATTCTATGATTTTCTATTATTGGACAAAGCAAAAGTAATCTTTCTTATCTATCCAACATCTCTGAAAATCATTAACAACTTTTAGAGAAATAATCCTGCCTCATACACAATTTGAACAAAAGCCATAAATATGATAAAATTTGAGAAAAGATTTACAAATGGAGGTTTCATAATTTGTCAATTGGAAAAAGAGTTAGGCTTGAAAGATTGATTAATAGAGAGACAGGTAAGACTGTTTTAGTTCCTATGGACCATGGTGTCAGCTCAGGTCCTATGGAAGGAATTGTTAACTTAAAAGAAACTGTTCAGAAAATAGCAGAAGGTGGAGCTAATGCAATAATTTTACATAAAGGAATGGTAGAAGCAGGGCACAGAGGAAAAGGTAAAGATGTAGGATTAATCATTCATATGTCTGCTTCTACGGATTTATCACTTAGAAAAAATGATAAGGTTCTTGTTTGTACAGTTGAAGAGGCTATAAAGCTTGGAGCTGATGGTGTTTCTATCCACGTTAACATAGGTGCTGAAGATGAAAAACAGATGCTAAAAGATTTTGGAGAAGTATCTAAAAAATGCTTAGAATGGCAAATGCCTCTTCTTGCTATGATGTATTACAGAGGTCCTGAAGTAAAAAATCCATACGACCCAAAAGCAATCGCACATATTGCAAGAATTGCTGCAGAGCTTGGAGCTGATATTGTAAAAGTTCCATATACTGGAGACCCGGAAAGCTTCAGAAAAGTGGTAGAAGGATGTCCTGTTCCGGTAGTCATTGCCGGAGGTCCTAAAGTAGATTCTGACGAAGCATTATTGAAAATGGTCTATGATGCTGTTGTTGTAGCTGGATGTGCTGGAATATCGATAGGAAGAAACATCTTTCAACATAGAGACATTACTTTAATCACATCTGTTTTATCAAAAATAGTAAATGAAGGTATTTCTGTAGAAGAAGCATTAAAACTTTTGAATAAAAATTAATTGCTTTTTAGAAATTTATGATATAAAATTACTTTATATAAAATTAAGGAGGTATTTAACATGGAAGCATGGATGCCGTTTATTATCATGACAGCTTTTACAATTTTAACAGTAGTTATTACGTTTGTAGCTGGTGCGTTAAAGAAAAGCGAAGAATAAAAATATTAAAGGACTTTAATTGTTAGATGATATTAAGAAGTTAGGAAATATATTTTTTGTTATTTCCTTTCTTCTTTTTCTTTTTTTAGGATATGTAATCTTTGCTCCGTTTATAGGTATTATTACAGTTTCAATATTACTTGTTGTAGTTTTTTATCCGATACATCAAAAAATTTCAAAGATTGTAAAAAATTCCGTTTTAAATTCTTTAATTTCAACATTTATAATACTGACTACGCTACTGTTACCATTTAGCTTGATTTTGTTTTTTCTGACAAAGGAAATCATAGAGCTGTATCCACTGATTGCAGATTATATAACAAATCCTAACTTAATTGTTGAAAAATTAAAAGAAAGTCCTTATCTATATAAACTCTATCTTAAACTTCAAGAATTTTATCTAAGCAAGCTTGATAGCAACTTTCATGACTCAATAATTAATTATCTTAAACAATTTACAGCAATTATGTTTAATTTTGCGAGGACATTTTTATCAAATGTTATTTTGATTTCCATTGCTATCTTTATCATGGCTTTAACCATTTTCTTTCTTTTTAAAGATGGATATAAGCTGTACAATTTGGTTTATTCAATAATTCCTTTAGAAAAAGAAGAGAAAGATTACTTATTTAGTAATTCTTATGCCGCAGTTCAAGCTGTAATTCTTGGTTCTGTATTTGTAGCAATTGCTCAAGCTATAGCATCTTTAATTGGATTTTTGATTGCTGGCGTAGATTACAGTCTTGTTCTTACTTTTCTGACATTTTTTGCTGCATTCATTCCTTTTGGTGGTGCGTCCTTGGTATGGGTTCCGGTTGCTATTTATCTTATGGTCAGCAAAGGTCTTTTAGTAGGAATTCTTTTTACTCTTTATGGAACTTTTGTAATTAGCACTGTAGATAATATTATTCGACCTATAGTTGTTGGAACTAAAATTGACATGCACCCAATGATAATGTTTTTTGCTATTATTGGTGGATTAAGTACCTTTGGATTTCTTGGTATTTTTATTGCTCCCGTAATCGTTGCATTGATAGATGCTTTTATTATGCTTTATAAGAAAAGATATGGAATAGAAAATGAGTAATGGGTAAAGAGGGTGTTCAAAAATTTTTGTAAATTTGCCTTTTCTTGCCATCTTCTTGCCATCTTAAGGACGAAGTCCGAAGGATCTCTTTTTTGATTTTTTGACTTGAAAAGAAAAATATGAGATTCTTCACCGGCTTCAGAATGACAGTGTGGATTTTTACAAGCAGTCTCAGGAAAGAGGAGATTCTTCGTCTACTTAGAAATGACAACGTTGATTTTTGCAAACAGTCTTATCCCACAACACCCTTTGATTCGTTCCAATATTTATCCATCTCTTCCAAGCTCATCTCTTCTAACTTTTTACCCTGTTGTTTTGCTTTCTGCTCGATGTAATTAAACCTTTTTATGCTTCTATCTGTTGCTAAATGAAGTACTTCTTCCGGGTCTATTTTTAAAAATCTCGCAAGATTGACAAGTGCAGTTAGAATATCTCCAAATTCATGGACTTTTTCTTCGTATGTTTTTGCTTCTTTTAACTCTTGTATCTCTTCAAAGACTTTTTCCCATACATCGTTTATGCTTTCCCATTCAAATCCAACCTTTGCCATTCTATCTTGAACTTTATAAGAACGCAAAAGTGCAGGCATTCTTTTTGGAATTCCCTCTAAAATAGAGTTTTTTTCTCCTTGTTTTATTTGATGCCACTGTTTTAATACATCTTCAGCATTTTTAGCCTCTGACTCTCCAAAAACATGAGGATGTCTTTTTATAAGCTTTTTAATCAATCTATCTATTACAACAACTACATCAAACTTACCTTCATCTTTTTTGATTTGGCTGTGGAAAACTACCTGCAGTAAAACATCTCCAAGCTCTTCTATCATCTTTTCATCATCGTTTTCTTCAATTGCTTCTAATAGCTCATAAGCTTCTTCTATTAGATTATTTTTAATAGACTGATTTGTCTGCTCTCTATCCCATGGACATTCTTTTCTTAATCTTTGAACTATCTCGACAAGCTCTTGAAACTTCTTTCCTTCCTCTCTACATTCCATTGTTAACTCCTCTCATTGTCTCACAATTTTATATAAAAGTATAACAAACGTAAAAACTGCAATATATAACATTAAGTTTGCCATAAATGGCTGATTTGACAAATGAAAAAGTGCAGATGAGACTAAAAATGCAAAAAAGATTATAGCTAAAACAATTTTATTTATTTGATTTTTATAAAATTCTTGAAGTTCTTCTAAGTCTTTAAAAATTACTCTAAAAGTTAGCCTCTCAATGTTAAGCGTTTTTATTATTCTGTCTAATTTAAATGAAAGGTTGTAATAAAAGTTAGCTATATCTATAACTTCTTCAAACTTTTCTTTTATGTAGTCTTTTGTTGATTTTGTTAAGAATTTTGTAAGTCTTTCTGTTGGGTTAAAGTGAGGGTCTAAGTATCGGATTAGTCCATCAAGTCCGATAGATGCCTTTCCAAGATATGCCAAGGTTGTAGGAAGATAAAGATTACATTCTCTTACAAGTTCAATGATTTCTAAAACCATATCTTTTAGATTTATGTTTTGAAGTGTTTTGTTGTGGTATTTGTCAATAAAGACTTCTACTAAGTTTTCAAGCTTTTCAAGGTCTGTTTTTGGGCTAATCATGCCCATGCCTTCGTAAAAGTCCATAGCTAAGGTTTTGTTTTTGTTTACAACTGCAAATATATGCTCGTAAAGTAATCTCTTTTTCTCTTCCGATAACGTTCCTACCATTCCAAAATCTAAAAGGACTAAGGTTTTGTCTTCTTTTATTAGTAGATTTCCTGGGTGAGGGTCTGCATGGTAAAAGCCGTCATAAAAAACCATCTTATAGTAAGCATCTGTAATAAGTTTTGCTATATCCTGTTTTTCTGATGTTGTTAGTTGTATCTGATTTATCTTTTTACCTTCTATAAATTCTAAAACTAATATATTTTTTGTTGAATACTGAGGATAATACTTTGGTATGTAGAACTTTTCATTGAAATTTTCAAAGTTTTTTCTGAATGTCTGTATGTTAGATGCTTCTATCTCAAAATCCGCTTCTCTTAAGGTTGTAAACTTATATTGATAGATGACGGATTTTAGATTTAGGTCTTTGACAGTCTTGGAATGCCTTTCTAAAAAAGATATAACTTTGTAAAAAACTTCTGCGTCTAAGGATATCAGCTCTTCTAAGTTTGGTCTTTTTACTTTTATTGCTACTGTTTCGCCTGTTTTTAGAATGCCTTTATAAACTTGTGCTATTGATGCAGAGCCAATAGGATTTGGGTCTATGTATGTAAAAACTTCTTCTATTTTTTGATTAAGTTCTTTTTCAATGATGTTTTTTATTATTTCAAAATCAACAGGCTTGACGTTGTCTTGAAGTTTTATAAGTTCAAGGATTACAGATTGGGGGACTATATCTGGTCTTATGCTCAGCACTTGACCAAGCTTTATGAATGAAGGGCCAAGTTTTTCTAAGGTTTCTCTAATTCTTTGTGGTCCGAGGGATGGGTCTGTTTCTATGCCAAAAAGTGCTTTAAAATAATCATAGATATTGTATATTCCAAGCCTTGATAACTCTAAGGTTATATCTTTAAATCTTTTGTAAAGCCTTAGCTTTTTATTAAACACCTTGGGAATCCAAGATTTCTTTCATTAATTTAGCAACATTTCTAATTTCCCACTGGGCATGGGGTGTGTTTCTTTTTTCTATAAAGTCTTTGATCCAACTTAACGTTCCTGAAACTACGATTGTTGTTCTCCTTCCTGTTGGCAAGAAAAATCTTGCATCTTCTCTTTTTATTTTATACCCATACACAAGCAAATCATATACATACTGTGATAGTTCATCGTGTAGTTTTGCCAGCTCATAGGCTCTAATTTTTGATTTTAATTTTAAAAATTTAGGTTCCGGGATTTCTTCTTTAAGATTTTTCAAAACTTCATAAATTTTAGCTATTGTTTGATTCATTCCGGAAATATCCACTTCTATCTCTTCTTGAGATTCTAAAATAGATGGTGGTATAATTGTATAATTTTCATCTTCTCTTACATATCTTTGGCTTCTTTGTGAAAAGTTCAGTGTAGTATGGCGAACTAACTGATGGGTCATAGCTCTACTAACTCCATCAATAAAAAACACGGCGTAGCCGTCATACTCTTTTTTTAATCCTATAAGAGAAACTGTTAGATCACCTTCTGTACGAATCTCTATAGGGTCAACGGGTGTATCGTACTCTGCAAGCTTTTCAAAGGCTTTTAGATACTGGTTTTCATCTGTTTTTAAAAGTTCTTCTAAGTAGTGTCTTAAAGAAACTCCAATCACATCTGGATATTTTGGATTGTAGTGTGTCTTGAAATAGGTAGCACCAATCCTTAAAGCGTTTTCCTCTCCTACTTTTTTATACACAAAAGAATGGGCAAAAACAGAAAAATGTTTATAATTTCCAAGCTTAGATAAAAATTCTGCTCTTTTTTGTTTTTCTATTACTCTTGGGTCGTTTAAAAGAGAATTTAAATCTCCACTGTTATAACAAGTTCTTGCTCCAAGAGCGGCATATGGGAAACTGTCTTTAAAATCTTCTATAGAAAAGAAATTAAGCAGCATTTTTATCTCCAATGCTATGATTTATAGTGTATATATTTTAACTTAAACACCTTGGGTGAGAAATTATTTGGAAAGAAGATCCTTTGAACTTTACATCCCCAGGATGACAAAAAAGTTGATTGATAAGAGTTAAATGAAGGATAACCTTATCTGTCATTCTGCGACTGGTAAAGCATCTGTTTCTATGTCCTTAGATTATTCGCTGTATGGGCAATCCAGGAGTTATCTTTACGTATTGTTGCAATATTGATATTTGCTTATATGCTGCTCTAAGTAAAATATCTACATTTTTATAACTTTACAAAAATTTTAGAAATTTGCTAAACGTGTCAGGCTGACAAAACTTTCCTCAAAAAACCAAAAAAAAGTCAAAGCAGTTTAACCTAACTTTCTTGCTGTAAGGAGAAACATTAACCTAATAATCTTTCAAATAAACCCTTAACATCTTCTTGTTTACCAAGCTGGTTTGCTAAACCTGTAAGATTATGGATTATATCTTCATTCAATGGATTTAATGTTGCTGCTTTATAGAAAAATCGATATGCTTTTTCTAAATTATTTGCATAGTACTCCAAAACACCAAGAATATTATATAAAGGTGCACCTTGGTAAACAGAAGCAATCTCGTTTATTAGATTAAATATTTGTTGTACACTTCCTTCATTAATAGATTGCTCTACCATCTCTATCAATCTTTGTATTTGACCTATATTTTCTTGTAAATTTTTAACTTCTTCTTGAGAAAATCCTTGTTCCCCTGAAACTAATTTTTTAGCCTCATCAAAAAGACCCATTTTAAAATACGTTTGAACTAACTTTAACAATGTAATTTTATTATGAAAACTTAATGCAGCTTTTCTGTAAAATTCTGATGCATTGTACAAATCATAATAGTCAGATAAAACATCTCCTACAGACGTATATGCAGCTGCTAAAGCAAGGTTTTCATTCTTATTCCATCCAAGCTTTGGGAAAAATTCTTGTAAAGGATATTTTTTTAATGCATCTCTTAAAGCTTTACTTCTGTAAGAAGTATCTATGAACGTTTCTAATAAATACTTTACTACATAGTTAAACTCTGACAGTTTTAACTTTAAGTTGTTTAAATTTTCATATATAAATCTGTAAAATTCATAATCTTTAAAGCTTTCATCAAATTTTCCAAGTCTTTCTAACGAATCTTTTTTTGTAATTACTCCAAACTCAGGAATATAATCTTCTATTTTCAAAGTCATTAATAAATTATTCTCTTTTCCATACACATCTTCCAGCTTTCTAATACTTTCATTACCCTCTATATCTCTATAGACAATATTTGTATAAATAATATCAACATCCGGATTTGATTCTAAAACTTCCATCATTTCCGGTATCATGTCAAACTCTAAGACAGTCGCATTATCTATCCATAGAATTAGCTTATTTTCTGCATTATCTATTATTTTATTTCTCAAAACTGCTTTATTATCTGTATCAAGCCCTAAAGCTACAAAATCAAACTCTGCATTTTCTAAATCTTCTTTATTGCCTGTATAGATTATTTGATTAAAATACTCTAAGTTGTCCTGAATTCCCTCAAGAACTTCATTAATTTTTGAAAAATCTGAAGTGGTCTTTAAAATTCCAAGTGTTAAATTCATAACATTTTTCCTCCTATTTAGATATCGTATTATATTTTATCAATAAAAAATAACTTGGGTGAGAAAATTTTATAGAATTAAGAAGGAGTTCCTTTGGACTTACGCTTTTAGGGTAACAACTAAAAAGTTATTTGGTAAACATAAGTGAAAGGATTGATTTTTATTTGTCATTTTGCAGTCAGAAAAGAATCTTCTGTTTTTCTTTTTAAGTCAAGAAATTAAAATAGAGGAACCCTTCGTACAGCCTCAGGACACAGAAAAATAAACATACGAAAATTTTGAAATATTCTCTTAATTATCTCAAAAATACAAATTTACATCTTTTATTTTCATAATCCCTTTCTTCCCATTTAACACTTTTTACCCCTTCCTCTAACTCTCTTATAAATCCTTCTATAAATCCCCACGCATACCAGCATACACAATGCTCAATTGGTTTAAGTCCTCTTGGTTTTAAATTCCCCTCATAAAATACACAATTACAAATATAAGCTTCATTACTATTTCTTTCTATTTTATATGCAAAACCAAAAGCATTTAAAGATTTTTCAAGTAAATCTTCCCACTCTTCTTTTGGATGCTTTTCCATTAGAGATTTGGCAACTTCCCTTCCAAGCTGTCTGATTATTGCGTATCCACCATTTTGACCAAATAAATTTTGAATTTCGTCTGCAAAAGCAAAAACAATATCTTTTCCAGTAGCATTTTCTTTGTTTTTCTCGTCAACTGATTTTACTATATTATCTACAGCCTTTTCTCCAATGATCGCTTTGGTTAGGTCTATCAAAGTATTGATAACTTCCTGATTTATCTCACCTTTTATCTCTACCATGGTAATCTACCTCTGAAAATTATTCCGTAATATTATTTACATAATTCTGTTAAGAAATTTTTAAAAACAAATGAATATTTCTTAAAGACTTTTTATAAGTGGTATAATTTAAATCAATGACAATTTTAGGAGGTGTACAACAGTTGCTATTTTCTGTAAAAAAGTGTAAAAAAGCGTATATTGATAATATAAAAACAAAAAGTGTAAAATTGTAAATGATAAAAAAAGAGAGTAAAAACAAATGATAGCACTTCAATGCCAACTTGAATTTCAAAATACGCAAGACAAAAAAACTATATTAGA
>NZ_JAPYVU010000061.1 GCF_028276765.1 Sulfurihydrogenibium sp. | reverse complement strand
ATTTCAATCTTATAAGTAGATGGAGAAAGGTTAAGACTTTTGTTGCTTATCTATATGCATATGCTATTGGTTATAGCTTTTTTAGAAAAAGTAAACTATGGAGGTAATTTCTCACCCGACGTATTTTAAAATTATAACATATAGACATTATATCTTGGGAGCAAGAAATTGGTGAATTTTGACAATACTAAAGTATAAGAACTATTCTGATACTCTTTTGTGTTTTTTATGAGACTGTTCCAAAAACTCAAATCGTAATTCTGTAGCCGGCGAAGAATCTCATGACTTTTCTTCTTAAATCAAAAAAGAGCTCCTTCATTTCGCTGTTGGATGAAAAGGAAAGAAGGCTTGTAAAAAACAAAAAAGCCCCCGTTAAGGGGGCTTCAATACATTTATTGAATTTAAGAATTTATCTTAGAAGTCCATGTCTCCCATTCCACCGCCTGCGCCTGGGAGTTTTTCTTCTTTTTCCTTAATTTCTGCCACTAAGCACTCAGCTGTAAGCATTGTTCCTGCGACAGATGCAGCGTTTTGGAGAGCTGTTCTTACAACCTTAGTTGGGTCGATGATACCAGCTTCTACCATGTCTACATATTCACCAGTAGCTGCATTGAATCCGTAGTTTATATTGTCAACATCTTTGATTTTTTCAATTATCACAGATCCTTCGAATCCTGCGTTATAAGCAATTTGTTTTAGTGGAACTTTGCAAGCATTTTCAACAATCTTGATACCCCAAGCTTTATCTGGGTTTTCTTCTTTCACGTTACAAAGTGCTTTTGATGCTCTGAATAATGCAATACCACCACCTGGAACAATGCCTTCTTCTACTGCAGCTTTTGTAGCATGTACTGCGTCATCAACTCTGTCTTTTTTCTCTTTTAATTCCGCTTCTGTTGCAGCACCAACTTTAATGATAGCTACACCACCGGCGAGTTTAGCAAGTCTTTCTTGTAATTTTTCTTTGTCATATTCAGAAGTTGTTGTTTCAATTTGTTTTTTGATTTGCTCTATTCTTGCTTTAATATCTTCTGGATTTCCTTTTCCGCCAATGATTGTAGTGTTATCTTTGTCTACAACAACTTTATCAGCTTGACCAAGCATATCTAAATCAACAGATTCGAGTTTGATTCCAAGGTCTTCTGTGATTGCCGTACCACCTGTTAAGATAGCAATGTCTTGGAGCATTGCTTTTCTTCTTTCACCAAACCCTGGAGCTTTAACTGCACATACTCTTAATACTCCTTTGATATGGTTTACTACTAATGTAGCAAGAGCTTCTCCTTCAACATCTTCAGCAATTATTAAAAGTGGTCTGTTTGTTTGAACAACTTTTTCTAATACTGGTAAAAGCTCTCTTATATTGCTGATTTTCTTTTCATAGATTAAGATGTATGGATTTTCTAACACAGCTTCCATTTTTTCTGGATTTGTTACAAAGTATGGAGACAAGTATCCTCTATCAAACTGCATACCTTCTGTTACTTCTAATACAGTTTCTGCAGATTTAGATTCTTCAACAGTGATTACACCATCTTTTCCTACTTTTTCCATTGCATCTGCAATGATTTTACCGATTTCTGGGTCGTTGTTTGCAGAGATTGTAGCAACTTGTTCAATCTCTTTTCTTCCAGTAACTGGTTTAGATATTTTTTTGAGTTCTTCAACAACTATTTTAACAGCTTCATCAATTCCTCTTTTTACATAAACTGGATTAGCACCAGAAGCAATTGCTTTTAATCCTTCTTCATAGATTGCTTGAGTTAATACTGTAGCTGTTGTTGTACCATCACCAGCAACGTCTGCTGTCTTAGATGCAACTTCTTTAACAAGTTGAGCTGCCATGTTTTCGTATGGGTCTGAAAGTTCTATTTCTTTTGCAACAGATACACCGTCTTTAGTAACGACTGGAGATCCCCATTTTTTCTCTAAAATTACTTCTCTACCTCTTGGTCCAAGTGTTACTTTAACTGCATTTGCAAGTTTATCAACACCTGCTTTTAATTTTGCTCTTGCCTCATCACCATAAACTAATCTTTTTGCTGCCATCTACGCTCACCTCCTGTTTATTTTATTTTCTTATTGTTCAATAATTGCTAAGATATCATCTTCTCTTAAAATGATTAACTCCTCACCATCAACTTTAACTTCATTTCCTGCATACTTGCTAAAATATACTTTATCCCCTACTTTTACTTTGAGTGGAACTATATTTCCGTTTTCTAACATTTTACCTTCTCCTACAGCTACAACTTCACCAATTTGAGGTTTTTCTTTCGCCGTATCTGGAATAATAATTCCTGATGGAGTTTTTGCTACTTCTTCTTCAACTCTTTTGATAACAACTCTGTCATACAAAGGTTTTAACTTTGCCATTTGCGCCTACCTCCTTCTTAGATTTTAATTCATTTTATATTATATATCATCTTTTTAATCTTGTCAATAGCATTGATTTTGATAAAGTCAAGTTATATATAAATAATATACTCAAATTTGAGAAATTTTCAATAGATTTAAGGGAGAGTGTTTACAAAAGTCCACATTGTTGTTCTATAGCAGATGGAGAATCTACTGTTTTTCTTTTAAATCAAAAAATAAGATCCTTCGGACTTCTTCCTCATGATGACGATGTGGATTTTTTGAACAGTCTCAGTTAAAAGAATCTCCTTTTTAATTCTAAAAAAACAAATAATTTCTCATTCAAAATAGAAGATAAACTTTTTAAATCTTGCTCTCAATTTTTCTTACAGTTTCAAGTAGCTTAGAAGCATAAAATTTTTTAATCCTTTCAAAAATTTCATTTGCTGTTTGTTTGTCATATATATGGGACGTTAAATTTCTATCTTCAAGCATATCAAGAAAAATTTCATCATCATCTATTAAACCATTTCTAAATGCTTCTTTTATACAAGTTCTCGGATTATTACATTCAACGCCGTAATACTTTAATACAAGTTTTAGAGTTTTCAAAAAAAAGCTCAAATGAAAACTCAAATCTCTGGATTGTACCGTCTATCTCTAAATCAGTTTTTGCAGTTTTAACAGCTTCGCTTAATCTATCTAAAGTATTGTTTAAATTTTCTAAAGCTTGAAGAATTTCAACTTTTCTCATATAAAACTTTTCCTGTTTCATAAACTATGTTTTTAAAGTTTTCGCTGCATTCATTAAGATAAATAATATCTACTGAATATATCCCGCTTATATCTTCTACAAGCTCTTTTATCTTTCTTTTTAGTCTAAAATCTACATTTTGTTTTAATTCAACTGCTAAATCGATATCTGAGTATGGTTTATTTTCTCCTTTAGCCCTTGAGCCAAAAAGTAATATTTTTTCTGGCTGTAGTTTTTCTACCAAAACATAAACTAAATCGTTAATTATTTTCTCTACTTTATCCATTTTTAAATATTTCAAACATTGCTTTTATAAATTCATCGTTTTCTTCCTTTTTGCCAATAGAAACTCTCAAACAGTTTTCAAGCTTTGGAAGATGAGACATGTTTCTTACAAGGACGCCTTTTTCTATTAGCTGTTTATGTAGCAGGTCTCCGTTTGGAACTTTCATCAAGAAAAAGTTTGCATCTGAGGGATATACTTTTATATCTTTGATCTTAGAAACTTCTGACATTACTCTTATTCTTTCTTCTTTTACAACTTTTATTTGCTGGTTTAATTCATCTAATCCTTCTGTTAGTACAATTTCTCCTATTACTTGCGTTGGGTAAGTAATGTTAAATGGTAGTCTTGCTTTGTTTATCTCTTGAGCTACTTCTTTTTTTGCTATTAGATATCCAAGTCTTATGCTTGCAAGTCCTACCTTTGACATTGTTCTTAATACGACCACATTGTCATACTGCAGAGCTTCTTTTAAAAAGCTTTCTTTATCTGAAAAGTGGATGTATGCTTCGTCTATTACTGTAAAAACTCCTTTATCTATCACGTATTCTATTAAACTTTTGTTAAAGCTGTTTCCTGTTGGGTTGTTTGGAGATGCAAAGAAAAAAGCATCAGGATTTTTTGATAGTGTCTGATCTATCTCTTCTTTTGTAAGCTGAAAATTTTCATCAAGCTCAAACTCTACCTTTGGTCTTCCTACTACGTCGGAAGAGACTTGATACATAGGAAAGGTTGGTACTGGATAAGCAACGGGATTTTTCAAATCTCCGATAACTGTAATTAAAAGATGTATCAACTCATCTGAACCATTTCCAAGAACAAGGTTTTCTGACGTTATGTTTAAATTTTCTTCTGAATTTACAAAATTAGCTATTGCTTCTTTAAGCCTTGTAGCATGTGGGTCCGGATATCTTTGAAAGTTTATTTTTTTAATTTCTTGAGATATTCTTTCTTTTAACTTATCTGATAGGTCAAATGGGCTTTCGTTTGAAGATAACTTTACTTTACAAGGCGTTGTTTCTGTTTTATAAGCTTTTAGATTTTTTAGCCTTTCTAAGTATCTCATTTACGCTCCTACCGTTTCTTTTTTTGTTTTTGCTCTTAAAATCTTTTCAACTTCTAAAATTAAAGGTGCAGCAACGTAAATTGATGAGTAAGTACCAAAAACAATACCTATAAGCAATGCTAATGCAAAGTTTTGGAGAGATTCTCCACCAAAAAAGTATATTGCAATTACAGAAAATAATGCTGTTCCTGATGTGATTATAGTTCTTGCCAAGTTTTCGTTAATACTTCTGTTGATAATGCTTTCCATATTTTTTCTTCCACGGGCTTTTATGTTTTCTCTGATTCTATCAAAAACGATGATTGTATCGTTTAAAGAGTATCCAAGAACTGTTAGGATTGCCGCAATCACCGTAAGGTCTATCTCTTTTCCAAGAAGTGAGAATATACCAAGTGTGATGATTGCATCATGGAACAATGGAATTACAGCTGCAATTGCAAATAAAGGCTCGTATCTATAACCTACAAAAAGTAAAATCCCAAGCATTACAAAAATCATAGAATACACGCTGGCTTTTGCCATCTCGCTTCCAACCAAGGCATCTATAAACTCAACCTTTCTTATCTCATACTGACCTTGGAATTTGCTATCTAATGCTTTTTTTACTTTTTCAAGAACAATGCTTGAACTTCCCTTTTTAGCCGGTACTCTAATTTCAACTTCATCTTTGTTAGTCCCTACTTCTTGAATTAAAGAGTCTGCTAAATCTACGTCTTTAAGTAGATTTCTAACATCAGAAACCCTTATCTGCTGGTTAAATTTAACTTGAATCGACGTTCCACCTGTAAAATCAAGCCCAAGATTAAACCCTTTTGTAAAGAACAAAACAAAGCTTAATATTAGCAAACTTAAAGATATCCCATAGCCTATTTTTCTAATCTTTAAAAAGTCTATATTTGGTGGTTCTACCATAAAATTTCTCATTTTCTGTCTCCTAAACAGCGTATTTAAAGTATTTTTTGCCGCCGAGTACTAAATCAAGCAGCATTTTTGTTAAAAATACAGCAGTAAATAAGTTTATGAATGTACCAATAGAGAGTGTTGCCGCAAATCCTTTAAGTGGTGCGTTTCCAAACTCAAGTAAAGCAAGTGCTGCGATTATTACTGTTATATGTGAGTCAAAGACCGCATTAAACCCTCTTTTAAACCCTTCTTCTATAGCAACTCTTAATGTTTTACCATTTTTAAGCTCTTCTTTTATTCTTTCAAAGATAACAACGTTTCCATCAACGCCCATACCTATGTTTAATATGATACCTGCAATACCGGGAAGTGTTAGGGTAATATCAAATAAAAGCATTGTCACCCAAAGCAGCATTAAGTTGAAAATGAGTGCAACTACTGCGATAAATCCTGATACTGCATATCTAAATATCATAAAAAGTCCAACGAGAACAAAGGACACAATTCCGGCTGTTAGAGTTTTATCTATAGATTCTTTTCCAAGGGTTGGACCGATTACTGTTTCTTCTATTATTTCTACCGGTGCAGGTAATGCTCCGGCTCTTAAAACTACCGCTAAATCGTTAGCCTCTTCTGTTGTAAATCTTCCTGTAATCTGCCCTGATGATGTTATTCTTGACCTAATCACAGGCGCAGACATAACTTTTCCATCAAGAACTATTGCAAGCCTTTTACCAATCATTTTGTTTGTAGCTTCACCAAATATTTCTGCTCCTTCTGATGTAAGCTCAAAATTAACCGCCGGATTTCCTGCTTGGTCTGTTGAGACCCTTGCATCTTTAAGCATTGCTCCTGTTATAACAGGAGTTTTTTTAACTAAAAACCATTCTTTTACAGGCTGACCGTTTACTACTTCTTCTTGACCTTCCAAGATTTCAAGGTCATCAGGCAAACCATTTGGATAATCTTTTAACAACTCTTCTTTGCTTAAAGCAAAATTTACAACTTCTTTTAATTCAAGCTGTGCAGTTTTTCCAATGATAGATTTGGCTCTGTTTAAGTCTATAACACCCGGTATCTCAACCAATACTCTGTCTTTACCTTTTTGAGTGATGTTTGCAGAAAGTGTACCAAATTGGTCAATCCTGTTTCTTAAAGTCTCAACCGCTTGCTTCATAGTTTGAGTTTTTATTCTGTTTAACTCCCAATCTGTAAATCTAACTAATAGATTGCCGTCTTTATCTTCAACAACTATCTGCGGAAACTCTTTTTTAAGAACATCTTTTGCTTTGTCTATCTTTGTTGGGTCTAAAAGTACCAACATTAGAGATTGATTTTCTATTTTGTAGTTTAAAAGCTCTATACCATTTTCTTTAAATTTCTTTTCTATGTCCTTCCCAAGATGTGCGTATTGGTCGTTGATTACTTTATCAATATCAACTTTTAATGTGATGCTTACACCACCTTGGATATCTAAGCCAAGCTTTGGCTGTTTTGTCATCATTAGATAAACAGACCCAACAAGCAAAAGAAAAACAATTACTAACTTTATTTTTACATCAGCTTTCAATGCATACCCCTTTAAATTGAAATAAATTTAATTTTTTATTTTATCACATAAGGCAGTTTGGATAAGTGAAAAGGTACTGCGTGGCAAAAATCTATACATAAAATAGGGTATTCCAAAATTTCCGTAATACTGAAATTGAAATAATCTCTGCTTGGAGGGTGTTCCAAAATTCTTGCAAACCTACCTTTCCGTGTCGTTCTGAGGACGAAGTCCAAAAGATCTCTTTTTTGATTTAAAAAGAAAAAACATGAGATTCTTTGCTTCGCTCAGAATGACGATTTGGGTTTTTGGAACAGTCTCATCTCTGCTTGTAATTGCAATGTTCTAAAATTCCTGTAATTTGTAAGTTTTATTGTATTTGTAAAATGAGTTCATCTTTTTCGACCATCCTGAGGACTTTAGTTCCAAGGATATTTTTAAAAAGGTAAATAAGTAATAGTTAAAAATGGATGAGATTCTTCGCATGGCTTCAAAATGATGGTAAAAAATTAAATTATTTTTAGACTTGGTTAAAATTTTAAAGTACTCTCTATATAAGATTGATTTTAAATTAAAATTCAGATATAATGGTCTTAAAATCTTTAATTAGGAGATGAAAAAATGTTAATAAAAGAGAATGAAATTCCAAGAGTTGCATTAAATGATATGAACAAAGTTCATGATGTAGAGATTGAAATAGTAAATAAGCTTTATGATGCAATTGTTAAAAATGAAGATATAGCTGAAATTTCAAAATACTTTGATGAGTTTTTAAATGATGTTGTTAATCATTTTACATTTGAACAAGGATTAATGGAAAAATACAACTTTTTTGCATACCCAATACACAGAGCAGAACATGACAGAGTTTTGTATGAGTTAAAATCCTTAGAAAAGATACTTAAAGAGAAAGGAGATATAAAAACAATAAAAGATTATCTTGAAAATGTTTTTAAACCATGGATTATAAATCATGTCCAAACAATGGACACTGTAACTGCAATGTATTTATCAAATTTTGTTTAAGATGTAAGTAATACGTCTGGTGAGAAATTTAGTAAAATCAAGATATTCTTCTTCACTTTTGAGTTTAGGGAAGGAGGACACACATGAGAAGGTTTAAAATTTTTTTGGTTTTATTAGTTTTTATCTTATTTGTCATACAAAATCAAGGATATGGTAAGGAGAAAGAAAATATAAAAACTTTAAAGCAAAATATAACTTGGTCAACCGTTATTTCTAATGGTGTAAATTATCTTGATTTAGATGGAGATGGAGAAAAGGATGTTGTTGTAAAAGGTTATAGAAATAATATTTCTGCTCATACGTTTTCTGTAATTTCTTTTTATTTATCAAAGAAGATAAACAACCAAGAAAGATTGGATATAAAAAGATTAGAGGTAATTTCAATCGGTCATGTGCCTGACAAAGAAGAGTATCAACTATTCACTCATGAAGGAGCCGATTGTATATTGAGAGATTTTAGATTGGTTAAAATAAAAAACAGTAAAAAAGTCTATTTAATTAAAGCTGAACGCTATTTATCAGGAGAAAAAACATACGCCGATAAAGATATTGTCAAATTTGCTATTTATGAGCTTCAATATGACGATCTTGAAGATAGATTTTTCTTCAATAAAATTAATGAATTTAGAGCTACAAGAAAATACTGTGATGTAAACGAAGCCTTTAAACATGAACTTGGAATATAAAGTTTATAAAATAGGAAAAAGAAAATATACGTCGGGTGAGAAATTACCTCCATAGTTTACTTTTTCTAAAAAAGCTATAACCAATAGCATATGCATATAGATAAGCAACAAAAGTCTTAACCTTTCTCCATCTACTTATAAGATTGAAA
>NZ_JAPYVU010000060.1 GCF_028276765.1 Sulfurihydrogenibium sp. | reverse complement strand
CTTATTAATAGGTTTTTAACAATGAATAATTATTAGCGTAGTGTATAATTAATTAAAGAAAAGCAATAAAACGTATGCAGAAAAAAATAGACTATTCTATGATTTTCTATTATTGGACAAAGCAATATAATGATTAAATAAACTTACATCTGAGATTGTTACAAAATTCTCGTAAGTTTACCTTTCCGTGCCATCCATCGGCTTACAGCCTAAGGATCTCCTCTTTTAAAAATTAAAGAAAAAGAGTTTCTTCGCCGGCTGCAGAATGACACTGTAGAGAAACAAAGGCGGAGATTCTTTGCTCGGCTTTGAAATAGTAATCAAAAACGCTATTTAATTTTTAGACTTAGTTAAAAAATCCTAAGAATGATAAAATATATATTTAAAATTTATCAGAGGTAGAATATGCCTAAAAGAACGGATATAGAAACGATTCTGCTTATTGGGTCGGGTCCGATAATAATCGGTCAAGCTGCAGAGTTTGACTACTCAGGAACACAAGGAGCAAAAGCATTAAAAGAAGAAGGATATAGAGTTATTCTTGTAAATTCAAATCCGGCAACCATCATGACAGACCCAAACATAGCAGATAAAACATACATAGAACCATTGATTACACCAGTATTAGAGAAAATCATAGAAAAAGAAAGACCTGATGCAATACTTCCCACACTTGGTGGACAGACAGCATTAAACCTTGCAATAGATTTGTATGAAAAAGGAATTTTAGATAAATACAACGTTGAGCTTATAGGTGCAAAGTATGAAGTCATAAAAAAAGCAGAAGATAGAGATTTATTTAAAAAAGCTATGGAAAATATCGGTCTGTCTATGCCAAAAAGTGCAGTAGTAAAATCTATTGCAGAAGCTGAAGAAGTTATTGATTGGATAGGCTTTCCGGTAATCATAAGACCATCTTTTACACTTGGTGGTACAGGGGGCAGTATAGCATATAACAGAGATGAATTTTATCCAAAAGTAAAAGCAGGTCTTGATGCATCTCCAATTCATGAAGTACTACTTGAAGAGTCGGTGATTGGTTGGAAAGAGTTTGAGATGGAAGTTATGAGAGATAAAAATGATAACTGTGTAATCATCTGTTCAATAGAAAACTTAGACCCAATGGGCGTTCATACAGGTGATAGTATAACAGTTGCTCCTGCAATAACGCTGTCAGATAGAGAATATCAGATTTTAAGAAATTACTCTATAGCGGTAATGAGAGAGATTGGCGTTGAGACAGGTGGTTCTAACGTTCAGTTTTCACAAAATCCAAAAACCGGCGAATTTTATGTGATAGAGATGAACCCACGGGTTTCCCGTTCATCAGCTTTGGCATCAAAGGCTACAGGCTTTCCAATAGCAAAGATTGCAGCAAAGCTCGCTGTTGGATACACACTTGATGAACTGCCAAACGACATTACTAAAAAAACACCTGCATCTTTTGAACCAACGATAGATTATATAGTTGTAAAAATACCAAGATTTGACTTTGCAAAATTCCCGGAAGCAGACCCAACCCTTACAACTATGATGAAATCCGTCGGCGAAGTTATGGCTATCGGAAGAACGTTTAAAGAAAGTCTGCAAAAAGCATTAAGAAGTCTTGAACTTGGAAGATATGGATTCTACATGGGATTGGAAAATATAGATGAGCAAACATTAAAAGAAAAAATAATAAAGCCAAATCCAGACAGGCTTTGGTATATTGCGGAAGGTTTTAGAAGAGGCTATAGCGTAGATGAGGTCAGCAAATTATCTCACATAGATAAATGGTTTTTAAGTCAAATCAAAGAAATCATAGATTATGAGCTTTATTTATCTACAAAGGATATAAACACAATCACAGACCAAGAGCTTGAAAAAGCTAAGCAGTGGGGATTTTCTGATAGAGAGCTTGCAAGAATTCTTAAAACAACAGAAGAAGAGATTAGAAAAAGAAGAATAGAGGTAAGCTATAAAGTTGTTGATACGTGTGCGGCAGAGTTTGAAGCATTTACACCTTACTACTACTCATCTTATGAAAGTCTTTCCGGAAAGGTTGAAGATGATAATGTAATAACCTTTAGAGTATCTGAATAAAGTTAAAAGAGGTTTAGAAGATGGAATACAACTTTCAAGAGATTGAAAACAGTTTTTTAAAAGAGTGGGAAAAAAATAAAATATTCAAAACAAAAGAGGAAGAAGGAAATAAATACTACGTTCTTGAAATGTTTCCGTATCCATCCGGAAAAATCCATATGGGACATGTGAGAAACTATGCAATAGGTGATGTAGTAAACAGATATTATAGAATGGCAGGAAAAAATACACTTCATCCAATGGGATGGGATGCTTTTGGAATGCCTGCAGAAAACGCAGCAATAAAACACGGCGTCCATCCGGCAAAATGGACTTATGAAAACATAGACTATATGAGACAACAATTAAAAAGACTTGGCTTTTCTTATGATTGGGACAGAGAAGTGACTACCTGCAATCCGGAATATTATAAATGGAACCAATGGATATTCTTAAAGATGTTTGAAAAAGGAATTGCATACAGAAAATCAGCAATCGTAAACTGGTGTCCACATGACCTAACAGTATTAGCAAATGAACAAGTTATTGAAGGAAAATGTTGGAGATGTGGGACTCCTGTTGTTCAAAAAGAGATTCCGTCTTGGTATTTAAAGATAACAGACTATGCAGAAAGACTTCTTGAAGATTTAGAAAAACTAAAGGGAAAGTGGCCTTTGCAAGTTTTGATTATGCAAGAAAATTGGATAGGAAAATCAGAAGGAGCAACGATAAAATTTCCGGTTAAAGATTCTTCAGATTACATAGAAGTTTTTACAACAAGACCAGACACTATTTTTGGCGTTACATTTATGGCATTGGCACCAGAAAATCCTCTTGTTTTAGACCTTGCAAAAGATACTCCATATTTTGAAGAAGTTAAAGCTTTCGTAGATAAAATCAAAGCAATGTCTACAAAAGAAAGGGGGATTGTTGAAGAAAAAGAAGGCGTGTTTACAGGAAAGTATGCAATAAATCCACTTACAAATGAAGAGATTCCTATATATGCAGCAAACTATATACTTTGGGGATATGGAACAGGAGCAATTATGGCAGTTCCGGCTCATGATGAAAGAGATTTTGAGTTTGCGAAAAAATATAATCTTCCTATAAAAGTAGTAGTACAGCCAAAAGATAAAGAATGGGATTTTGAAAAATCAGCGTATGAAGAAGAAGGAATTTTGGTAAACTCAGGAGAATTTAGCGGGCTTGAATCTTCTAAAGCAAAGCAAGAGATTACAAAATATTTAGAAGAAAAAGGTTTAGGAAGGAAAACCATAAACTATAAACTAAGAGACTGGAACATCTCTCGTCAAAGATACTGGGGTACTCCTATACCTATTATTTACTGTGACGATTGCGGAATAGTTCCTGTACCAGAAGAAGATTTACCTGTTGTCCTTCCGCAGGATGTAGAATTTACAGGAGTTGGCGGGTCTCCATTGTCAAAGGTAGAAGAGTTTGTCAATACAACCTGTCCTAAGTGTGGAAAGCCGGCAAAAAGAGAAACCGACACAATGGATACATTCGTCGACAGTTCATGGTACTTTTTAAGATACTGCGACCCAAAAAATGACAAACTTCCTTTTGATAAAGAAAAAGTTGATTACTGGATGCCGGTTGATATATACATTGGCGGCATAGAGCATGCAGTTTTACATCTTTTATATTCGAGATTTTTCACTAAGTTTTTGAAGGATATAGGTTTAGTATCTGTAGATGAACCATTTGAAAGGCTTCTTACCCAGGGAATGGTATTGAAAAAATGGATAAGCATAGGAAAGCTTCTTGAAATTTTGGGCGTAGATGAGAATATATCAGTGGATGAGTTTAAAGAGAAGTTAGAGGAGTTTGTAAGTAAAAGGTAGAAGTGGTAGGAATGTTTGATTTAATAGAGTTTGGGTTGAAGGGTCTCTTCTTCTAAAAAATCAGAGAGTGAGTAGAGACAATTCGTACTGCTACACCTGAATAAGCAAGAAGCAGAAAGTAAAACCCTTCGTCGACTTTAATTACTCTTCTGCATCCTCTATTTCTTCTTGGTCGTATTCAAACTCTATTTCTCTTTTAGGTGATATTGTAGTTATTGCATGCTTATAGACTAAAACTTGTCTTGGTCCTTCTTTTAAAAGAATTACAAAATTATCAAAATACTTTATTTTTCCTTCCAACTTAACACCGTTCACCAAATAAACATCACATCTAACTTTTTCTTTTCTAATTGTATTTAAAAACTTTTCTTGCAGTCTTCCTTTTTTTTCTTTTGCCATAATTTTCCTCCTTAGACTGGTATAACTTCTAAAAATTTCTTTACTAATTCTACAATATAATTATAATCCATCAGTTGATTTTTCCATCTTTCTGGAATTTGCTCTTCACCGTTATAGGCACCTGCAAAAGCTCCTGCGATTAATGCAATACTGTCTGTATCGCCACCGTAGTATCCATAAGAGTTTGCAGCTTTAATGATTGTAGTTTCTATGTCTGACGGTGTTTTTAAAAAGATAAATAGAGCTTGTGAAAAGCTTTCTAAGCAGTAGCTACCATTTCCAAGCTCGTTTATGGCTGTCTCATAATCTGCTCCTTTCTTTAAAAGGTCTAATACTTTATGAAGGTATTTTTTGGTTTCAGATTTATGAACGAATTTTTCTAAAAGTTTTATAAAGTATTCATATTCACCCTCTAAATAAAATCTACCTTGGATAAGCTCTCCAATTGCTACAGCTAAAGCTGATGATACATCTAAAACAATCTCATTCCTTGATGTTATCATTGTTAATGCTCTTGCTACTTCTGAGGCTTGATATGGGTCTTTATAATAATACATTCCAACGGGTATAGCAACGAGAGAGTGGTCTATTGTAGACCCTGTTAGTGGAGGTTCAGTTCCTTCTTTTATGGATTCTATAGCAAGCAAAAAGATTGGGTCAATGTAAGTGTGGATTTGACCTTTTTCAAGCCATTGAATGTACTTTTCAATTATATATTTGGTATCTATAAATTTTCTTTCAACGATAGATTCTACTATCAATTTTATGATTTCAAATTCACTTGTGTTTTCTCCCGGTCTTAAAAAGTATGATGGTGAGGATGGATGGGGAATAAGCAAATCTTTTACAGGCTCGCCATAAAACTCTATAACTTCATCAATAGGTAGTTCTTCTACCATCATTCCAAGACTATCACCTATCGCAGCGCCCAAGAGAGCTCCTACTATTTTTTCTTCCATTTTTACTGTCCTTCTGGTCTAAGGGTTGGAAATAGAATTACTTCTCTGATTGAGTAATTGTCTGTAAGCATCATTACAAGCCTGTCTATTCCGATTCCTTCGCCTGCTGTAGGTGGCAAGCCGTACTCTAAAGCTGTTAAGAATGTTTCATCAATGTCCATTGCTTCCTCATCGCCCATTTCTTTTTCTCTGATTTGCTGGATAAATCTTTCTCTTTGGTCCATAGGGTCGTTTAACTCTGTATAGGCGTTTGCAAGCTCTTTTTTATTTATGATAAGCTCAAATCTTTCTACTAAATCTGGGTCGTTTCTATGTGTTTTTGCAAGTGGTGATAGTATCTTTGGAAAATCTATTACAAATGTAGGTTGGATAAGGTCTTCTTCAACAAAATGTTCAAAAAGTTTATCAAGAATTTTCACATGGGTTAATGTATCTGCTTTTGGTATTCCTACCTCTTTTGCAAAATTCCTTGCTTTTTCAAAATCTAAGAAAAATTCTTTATCTTTTCCTGTTTTTTGTTTTAATGCATCAAAAAATGCTACTTTTCTAAATGGCTTTTCAAAATCAAGCTCTTGACCTTCCCATGTTATTTTTAACGTTCCTACTGTATCAAGAAGTATTTTTCTAAACAGCTCTTCTGTCAATACCATCAAGTCGTTATAGTCTAAGTATGCTGCGTAAAACTCAACCATCGTAAATTCTGGGTTGTGGGTTGTGTCTATTCCTTCATTTCTGAAATTCCTTCCTATCTCAAAAACTCTGTTAAATCCACCAACTACAAGCATTTTCAAATAAAGTTCTGGTGCAATTCTTAAATATAGGTTCATATCAAGTGCGTTGTGATATGTAATAAAAGGTTTTGCCATAGCTCCTGATGCTACAGGTTGAAGTATTGGTGTTTCTACTTCTATAAATCCTTTACTTTCTAAAAACTCTCTCAAACTTTTTATTGCCTTGGACCTTATTTTAAAGATCTCTCTCGTTCTTTGATTTGCTATTAAATCTAAGTATCTGTATCTGTATCTGTACTCAGTATCTTTCAGTCCGTGCCATTTTTCCGGAAGTGGTCTTAAAGATTTTGCTAATATTTCATAGTTATGAACTTCTACTGTAAGCTCACCTGTCATGGTTCTAAATAGATGACCTTCTACGCCGATAATATCTCCAATATCCATTAAGTCCATTGCTTTTTTATAGTTTTCTTCTCCCAGAATGTCAGCGTTAAAATATACTTGCAGCTTTCCGTCTGAGTCTTGGATATGTCCAAAAGCGGCTTTTCCTTGGTCTCTAAGTGCTATTAGTCTACCGGCTACCGCAACTTGCTTTTTCTCCGGGTCTTTGTCATATCTGTTTTTTATTGTTGATACATCTTCTCCTGCTTCTTCAAATAAAACTTCTTCAGCTAAAAGTGTAAGCTTTCCATCGATTCTTTTTAATTTTCCTTTGAATGATGCAACTATATTTGGAGATAGTTTTTCTTTTTGTGGAAAGACTACTTGAATTTCGTAATGTCCGTTTAAATCTTCAAATCTTATAAAATAATCGTTTTCCTTTTTAGATACTCTTTTTATTTTTCCTTTTATGATATACTCTTTATCTTCCGGCTCAAATTCAAGTCCTTCTCTAACAGATTTTAGGTCTGTTGTAATGCTAAATTTATGTGGATAAGGATTTTTTCCTTCTTCTGTCAATTTTTTAATTTTCTCCAATCTGCTTTCTAAAATCCCTTCTGCCATCTATTTTGCACTCCTTCTAAAAATTGATATCTAATAATTATAACTCAATATATGGCGAGAAAGTAAGAAAGTGAAAGATGAGAATTAAGACGGTGAGATGTAAAAAGTGAAAAGTTTATATAATTTCTCTTTAGCTGTATTTTGCTTATCGTTTTTTACTTTTTAAAAAACTTTTTAAAAGATAAGATCCTTTGGACTAAAGTCCTCAAGATGACAGCAAAAGGTTAAATAATAAACGTTAGAATAACCTTGTTTGTCAGTCTGAGCGAAGCGAAGAATCTTATGTTTTTAATGAATTTCTCACCCGACGTATTATTCATTATCTATTATCTCTTCTATTGGCTTTGGTTTTGAGAATAGATATCCTTGACCATAATCAATGTCAAGTTCTTTTATTATTCTCAAAATTTCTTCATTTTCAACATATTCTGCAATTGTTTTAATCTTCATCTTTTTACAAAACTGAGCTATCATTTTAACTACTTCGTAAGAGACATTATCATTTATTATATTTTTTACCAAATTTGCATCAATCTTTAAATAATCAATGTTTAATCTCAATAGATACACAAAGTTAGAGTATCCAGAGCCAAAATCGTCTAAGCATATTGAATATCCTGCTCCTTTGAGCTGCTTTATTATCTCTAAAGATTCTTCATAAGCCAAGAGGTCTTCTGTTTCGACAATCTCTATAGACATTCTTTCTGTTATGTCTTTCTCTTTTGATATTGATAAGAGATAGTCTACTATTGACCTATTTAATACATCCGCCTGTTTTAGATTGATACTAACTTTAAGGTTTTTATGTTTTTTTAAAGTATTATAGTTATAATCAATTACAGCTTTTGTTAGCTTTGTATAGATGAATGTATTTTCTATCACATTTAAGAATTTGAATGGTGGCACAACGTTGCCATTTTTATCTATAATTCTTACAAGAGCTTCATAGTGAGATATGCTGTTATCTTTTAGGTCTACTATCGGCTGGTAATAACATAAAAGACGATTTTCTTCTATTGCGTCTTTTACTTCAACTACAGTTATAAGATTTTTCTCAACTTCCTTTTCTTCATCGTAGATTTCTATTCTATTTCTGCCTTTAGATTTTGCTTTATATAAAGCAACGTCAGCTTTCTTAATAGCTTCATTTAAATTTTTATCTTTATTCGTGTTTAAATAAACTCCTATAGACATTGTTGTCTTTACGTAATCTCCGTCAGTTATAGGAATTTTCAATTTTTCAATATTAGACCTTATTCTTTCGAAAAGATTTAACATGACTTGAATATCTTGTCTTCTGTTTACTTTTGCTAATAATAAAAATTCTTCACCGCCATATCTTATAAGAATATCCTCTTCTCTTGTTAGTTTCTTTATGGTGTTTGCAACACTTTTTAGAACTTTATCACCTATGTCGTGCCCGTAAGTATCATTAATTTTTTTGAAGTAATCAATGTCTATCAAAGCAACAATATACTGTTTTAAATCTATAAAATCCATTATGTGTTGTAAATAATTTCTGTTGTATAAACCTGTTAGATTATCGGTAAAACTTTTTTGCTTATAATATGACGCTTTTAAGGCTAAAAATATAGTTATGTTTATTACAACAAGACCAGCAAATATAAATAAAAGAATTAAATTTTTCAAAACACTGATCAATTGAGATATGTAGGATATTTTCTCTATGTTGTAATCTATAACAAGCAAATAATCAATATTTTTCTTGTCTTTAAAAGGTTTATAAAATGTAAGACCTATTGTATTTACAGTAGTATGAACTAAATATTGATATCGTCTGCTTTCTAACGCTTTTTTAATTACCGGAGTTTCCTCTTGCAGAAATTCAAATAAATCGTTGGTTTTCATTCGGTCTTTTTTGGAGACATCTATGAGTATAAAGGATTTTCCATTATTAAAATATGTAGCATATACATAGCTTGTATTTTCTGTAAGCAGAACTTCCATCATATCTGATGCAATTTTAAAGAAAGTTTTATCAGTAGAAATTTTTTCTATTAGACTCATGTCTTCCGGATAACTCGTTAGTTTTTTAATTATATTGGCTGAAATTCGATCTTCTTTTTCAAGGTCCTTTTTTATAATATATTGGTAGGTTGTATTTTCTATTAAAGGTAAAGAAATAAGGACAAGTAAAAAGGAAAGAATAGAAAATATGACAAACAATAATAAAATAGAGTATCTTTGAATACCTCGGGTGAGAAATTCAAATATAAATAAAACATCTAAAAAAGCTCCTTGGTGGCAGTTAAAATTGTAATAGCAAAAATTCCACCAAGGAGGTAAAAATGCAAAACTCTAATCTTTATTTTACA